>NZ_FNPJ01000085.1 GCF_900107265.1 Nitrosomonas sp. Nm33
GGCCATCCTTCTCTCGAACGGATAATACCTTACGGCGAAATGATACTGGATAGGTCATTCACAAATTATAATCAATTTATATGTGATTGGCTATAGAGAGAAAAATGGTGCCAAGAGAGAAAAAATGAGCGAGTTTGGAGGATTTCCTGAAACTTTAAAATACGCAAGAACCCTTAAGAATCCCTGCGAACCCACGAGAGAAGGCAAAAAAAAACCAACCGGATGAAGGGTTGGTTTTTGGTGTTGGTGGAGGCGGCGGGAATTGAACCCGCGTCCGCAAGCCCTCTACAGACAGTTCTACATACTTAGCCAAGTTTATTTAATTTAACCTGTCATCCGCCAACCGGCAGGCTGATGAAAGGCGAGTTACCTATTTTTTAGTACTTTGCAAAGTAACCCTGCAAAATACGATCCTCGTTAGTGACTCCACTGCCTGTTGCCAGACCCGGCGTTGAGGCCCACCGGTGTGGAGTTCAGCCGGATTAAGCGGCTAAAGCGTAGTTTTCGTCGTTTGCGACTATTTTTTTTCAGATGTATTTACGAGGTAACTGATCCTCGGTATGCCCTGCACTGCTTTGCAACCCACGTCGAAGCCGGATCGCCCCCCAAGATAATTTATACTGAATAATAAGATTATGCTGATACGAAAAAGTTCAGTTCAAGTGTATGATTCTAACAGAATCTTTGAATTGATTCTAACAAAATGCCCTAAATATATTTGAGCAAATCTTCAGGATGATCAATGAGATGATCTGCACCCCAGGATTCGGGTGGCGTATCGTTGCCCAGATAACCATAGCGGGCAACAATTGGTTTTATTCCAGCAGCCACACTGGCCTTGACATCACGAATGTCGTCACCGAGATAAATACAATTCTGTGGGGAAACATTAATTAGGTGACATGCAGTAAGCAGTGGTTCCGGGTGGGGCTTGGTATGAGCCGTCTCATCGCCACTGATAATGCAGGCTGCCCTGTGATGTAGCCCTAATGCCTGCACGAGGGGTTGAGTGAAGCGAGCAGGTTTGTTGGTCACGATTCCCCAAGGCAGATTTCGAATATCCAGTTGATCCAGCACGTTGGTCATACCTGGAAATAAGCAGGTATCGTGACATAAACGTTCGGCGTAAAAGCGGAGGAACTCATCGCGCATCATTTCATACTCTGAATCAGTTGGCGTGAGATTGAAGCCGAGATGCAGTAATCCACGTGATCCAGCCGATGCTTGACGGCGAATAAGTGTAATGGGCAAAGGAGATAATCCCCTTGCTATGCGTTGCCGATTGAGTGCATGACCCAGATCAGGCGCAGTATCGGCAATGGTGCCATCAAAATCGAAAAGAATTGCCTCAGTCATTTATCAACTTTTAAGCTCGGAATGCCATGATATAGTTGACACTCGTATCGGCTTCAAGTGCATAAACTTTAGTAATGGGGTTGTAGGTCATACCAATAATTCTGGCTTCGTTTAATCCTGCAGCTCGCGCCATGCGCGCAATCTCAGAGGGTTTGAGAAATTTTGCGTATTCGTGAGTGCCTTTTGGTAATAGTTTAAGGATGTATTCGGCACCAAGAATGGCAAAGAGGTAGGATTTCGGGTTACGATTGATAGTCGAAAAAAAGACCCAGCCATCGGGTTTAGTTAGGTGAGCGCATGCTCGTATTACGCTGGCAGGATCGGGTACATGCTCCAGCATTTCCATACAAGTGACGATATCAAAATGGTGTGGTTGCTCTTTGGCAAGCATCTCGACAGTAATTTTTCGATAATTAACCTGCTGTCCACTTTCGAGCAAATGGAGTTTAGCGACTTTCAGTGCTTTATCGCTCAAATCGATACCAGTCGTGTTTGCTCCGCGTGCAGCCATTGCTTCAGACAATATGCCGCCACCACAGCCAACATCTACCACAGTTTTTCCTTTCAACCCTCCACTTAATTGATCGATGTAATCCAGTCGTAATGGATTAATGTCATGCAGTGGTTTAAATTCGCTATTAGGATCCCACCAACGATGGGCAAGCTGGCTGAATTTCTCCAGTTCTATCGGATCTGCATTGATACTATCATTTTCCATGCGATTTTTTTTATCCTATATTTTAGCTATTGAGGCGTTTCTGCCATTGTATTGCTCGATTGATCAATTCCTTCTCGTTCAGAGTAACAAGTTCTCCGTCATCCAGCAATAGCTTGCCATTGACCCAGACGTGGCTAACATGTTCTTGGCCAGCGACATAAACAAGATGTGAAACAGGATCAAAACAAGAGGAAAGCGTTAGTCCGGAGAAATCAACGGCGGTGATATCTGCAGCTTTGCCAATCGATAAAGAACCCGTGATTTTATCGAGCCCCAATGCAATGGCGCCGTTCAGAGTAGCCATGCGTAGCGCTTGATGAGCAGGAAGCGCTTCTGCCTTGTTACTATTGGCCTTGGCAAGCAAAGCGGTAAGTCGCATTTCTTCAAACATGTCAAGGCAATTGTTACTGGCGGCGCCATCTGTACCAATACCGACATTGATTCCATGGGCTAATAAATCAGTAACCGGAGCAAATCCGCTCGCTAATTTAAGATTGGAAGAAGGGCAATGTGCAACATTGCAATTTTGTTGTTTGAGTAGCTTAATTTCTTTTTCGATCAAATGCACCATATGCACTGCAATTAGCTTGGGGCCAAGCAAGCCAAGTTGGTGTAAACGTGCAAGCGGACGAAGCCCGCAGGTATTTAGGCTGTGCATAATTTCATCATGAGTTTCATGCAGGTGAATATGCACAGGTAAATCGAGCTGATCAGCGTAAGTCATGATATTGGCTAAGACTCTATCATTGACGGTATAAGGTGCATGGGGTGCCAAACAGAACGATAGCTGTGGGTGTTGAGGATACTGGCCACGCAGTGCCAGCCCTTTAGCCAGATAATCATCAGCATCACTGGCATAGGAAGAAGGAAAATCAATAACAATTAATCCAATAGCTGCCCGCATACCGGTTTCAATGACAGCCTTAGCAGTAACTTCCGGAAAATAGTACATGTCATTAAAACAAGTAATCCCTCCTTTAAGCATTTCAGCGCAAGCTAGCTTTACCCCATCCAGCACAAAATTTGCATCAACAAATTGTTTTTCTGTTGGCCAGATATGATGATTGAGCCATTCCATTAGAGGCAAATCATCAGCTAAGCCACGCAGCAATGTCATAGCTGCATGCGTGTGCAAATTGATTAAGCCTGGGATGACCACATGACGATTAAGGGCAATATGATTAAGAGAAGTGAATTGTGTTCGTGCCTGTGAACTTGGTAGGATAGCTTTGATAATACCATCGTCAATCACTATGGCATGATCGATCAAAACAGTTTTTTCTGGTTCGACTGGAATGATCCAATGTGCTTCAATGATTGTATCAACGGTTACAGGACTGGTCATTTTTATTGCATTTTAAAAAAAAGCCCTGCACACATTGTGCAGGGCTTTTTATCTTGAATTTGAATGGAACGTAGAAACTAATCTTAGTGACCTTCTCGTGTGCCTGCTACTTCAATTTCTACCCGGCGATCAGGTGCCAAGCAGTCAATCAGCCCCTTGGTTTTTTTCTCACCTATGCAACTTCCGCCTGTTACCGGATTAGCTTCTCCTTTACCATCCGTAAAAATACGATCTGGACTAATTCCATTGGAAGTTACCAGGTAATGCTTGACTGCTTCAGCACGTCTCATGGAAAGGTTTTTATTATAGTCTTCCGAGCCAATACGGTCAGCATAGCCAACAGCAATGATAAGGTCGTATTTAATACCTCTTAGTTTACTTGCAAAGATATCCAGAGATTCCTTTCCTTCAGGTTTAAGGACAGCTTTGTCAAAATCAAATAGTGCATCTGCAGAAAAGGAGATTTTTTCTGGCTCGGTCAGAGCAGGTGCGGGAGCCGGCGCTACTGGTTTTGCAGCAACTTTTTCTTCTGGTTTTTTGACTAAATCTGGATCACATTCATAAACTGCCATGGCTGGTGTCCAGAAGCCTGTACGCCAACATAAGCCTGTAGAATTTCGGGTTACGACTCCACGATCATCTGTATTATAAGCTTCTGCTTTGTTTGCATCGCTTTCGCCTTGTTTATAACGTGTTTCAGCAAAAGCCATTGTTGAAAGTAAGAGTAGTGATAAAACGACTGCTTCTATTAGGTATTTTCTGGTCGACGTTATCTTTTTCATGCTATTGTCCTTTTGATAATTTTGCTTCACTCAAAAATAACCCCACAAAATCATTTGTTGCTGATGCGATCTCGTGACACTCATCAAAAAATTGATAATTAATGCGCTACTTGAGCGGATTATGAGTCCAGCTTTTTATTTTTGTCAAACCAGTTTGTTGCTATTATGCAACACTGTGGCAATCAATTGAACTGACCTGATAGAATAAGTCGATACAATATTATTTTAGACAGTTTCTAAATAGAATGTTCTATAGCTGGAATTTAAATCGTACTCAGAATAATTGATGATAACGTCTCGCCTATTTTTCGATGACATCGAGATACCTATAAAATGTTTTATTTGATTCTGAAGAATCAAGAGATGCTTATTAACCTACTGTTGTTACAGGATGGGGCATGAGCGGCTCATCTATCTATGCGTTAACGAACTTTGAAACCGAGTGTGCCAGTGAATGATTTCCCCAATGTGACTATTTCTGCTTATAACCTGAGTCGTAGTTTTGGTAGGCATATTGCCGTGCACAGAGTTGATCTGGAATTAAAGCGAGGCGAGGTATTGGGCCTGTTGGGTCCTAATGGTGCGGGAAAAAGCACGACCATGCAGATGCTAACTGGTAACTTGGCGCCAACAAGTGGTAGTGTGCAAATCTGTGGTATTGATTTGCTTAAAAATCCTCGTGAGGCCAAACGCCATATTGGTTATTTGCCTGAAAATCCACCATTGTATAAAGAATTGACAGTGGATGAATATCTCCAATTTGCTGCTAGATTGCACCATATCGATTTATCAAGAATCGATTCTGTATTGACTGAGGTCAAACAACGCTGCGGACTCAGTAATATAGGGAAGCGACTGATCAGTACATTATCCAAGGGTTATCAACAACGTGTAGGAATTGCGCAGGCGATTATTCATCAGCCTGAGGTTATCATTCTTGATGAACCCTCTGTGGGGTTAGATCCCAATCAGATACGAGAGATTCGTATTCTAATTCGTGAACTTGGTAAATCTTCCAGTGTTCTTCTTTCCACTCATATACTGTCGGAACTCGAAAGTGTATGCGATCGAGTGCAAATCATGAATCAGGGCATTATGGTATTTAATGCTGCGCTAGCAGAACTTAAACAAAAGAATCTCAGCCTTGAGCGAATTTTTGAGCAATTTACTCTAAGAAACGAAAATACTGGAAATTAATAAGATGATTTTGACGATTGCCAGGAAGGAATTGAAATTACTGTTTGTTTCGCCACTGGCCTGGACCTTTCTTGCGCTGATCCAGTTAATGTTAACTTGGGTTTTTTTGGGGCGACTCGATGCTTTTTTAGAACTGCAATCACAATTCATGCAGATTGCCAATCCGCCTGGGGCGACAGAAGTTATCATAGTGCCGGTATTTGCGGTGGCATCATTGGTATTGTTAATGGCAACACCCTTATTTACGATGCGCCTAATGGCAGAAGAGTGGCGTAATCACACTATGACCTTATTAATCTCTGCGCCGATTTCCATGACGGCTATTGTGCTGGGTAAATTCCTGGGGTTATTGATATTCTTTTTATTAGTTACGCTACTTGCTGTGATGTTGTCCCTTTCTTTACTCGTTGGGGGAACAATGGATCTTGGCTTACTATTAAGCAATGCCATCGGTTTATTACTGCTGGCTGCCTGTTTTGTTTCTGTTGGATTATATATATCCAGCTTGACTTCCCATCCAGCAATTGCCGCGGTAGGGACATTAGGTGTATTGCTAGCTTTATGGATAGCAGATATTGTTGCAAGTGATGCAGGTAGTGTTATACAGAATTTTTCATTGCTCAGGCATTATGAAAGCTTGAATCGTGGTTTGATTGATTCATTCAGTCTCGTTTTTTTGGTTCTTTTTATCGTTACTTTCCTCATATTGACTATTCGTCGTCTGGATGGAGAACGGCTTCATGGGTGAGTCCGGGTTGCCAGTGTTTTTTGGTGCATGATCTGAATGATTACAGTTAATAGAAAATTGCGACTCCATCTGCTGCTACAGAATGGGCTATTTGTTGTACTGCTCTTGATACTGGTTGGTATGCTGGGTTATCTGGCGTTTGAGTTTCGTACGCAATGGGATATCAGTCAGAATAGTCGTAATAGCTTGAGTGAGGCAAGCCTGGAGGTATTGCGAAAACTCGATGGCCCAGTGAATGTCACGGTTTATGCCACTAACCAGGATCCTCAGCTAGGCGATATCAGAAAGATTATCAGCGATTTTGTAGTTGCCTACCAACGAATTAAACCTGATCTTGCACTTAACTTTATTGATCCAGTTGAGCAGCCTCATCTTGCTCAAGAAGTGGGCGTCAGAATGAATGGTGAGATGGTGATATCCTTGGATGGCCGAAGTGAACATATTACGACTATTAATGAGCAAACATTTACCAATGCATTGATGCGATTGGCTCGATCTGACCAAAAGCAATTAATGATGCTTTCAGGTCATGGCGAACGTAAGCTAGATGGCATTGCCAATCGTGATATGGGAGACTTTGGCAAAAAATTGGCAGAAGCTGGCTTTAAAGGCGAAGCACTTAATCTTGCCAGCACGCTGGAAATTCCATCCAACATAAGTGCGCTCATCATCGCTTCCCCACAAACTGATTTACTGGCTGGTGAAGTGGATAAACTACTCGATTACATTGAGCATGGCGGCAATTTGTTATGGTTGGTAGATCAGGAATCACTATACGGCCTGTTACCGCTAGCCGAAAAATTAGGTTTGACTTTCACACCCGGTGTGGTGGTTGATCCACAGGCTAAACGATTGAGGGCGCCTGTCACATTTGCATTGGGAACAATTTATGGTCAGCATGTTATTACTGAAGATTTTGATTTCATTACGGTATTTCCTTTTGCACGGCAGATTATTTTCAATGAAAACGAGGAATGGTATGGTGTTTCATTGGTTGAGGTGGCGCCAGAAGGATGGGTGGAGACTGGAGAGCTGAATGATGAGGCCACTTTTGATGAAACCAATGATGTGGCAGGTCCGGTTAGCGTAGCGGTAGCACTGAATCGTACTATCGATGCTCGCGAGCAACGTATCGTTATTGTCGGAAGTGGGCATTTTCTTGCAAATTCCTATCTTGGGAATGGCGGTAATATTGATTTTGGAATTAATCTGGTTAACTGGCTTACAGGTGATGAGGATTTGATTACCATTCAACCTCGGGCAACCATCGATAGTCAATTAATGTTAGACGAATCTGCATTAACCGTGATCGTAATTAGTTTTCTCATTGTGCTTCCTTTACTGTTCCTAATGAGCGGATTAATTATTTGGTGGTATCGGAGAAGAAGGTAACAGCATGCATTCCCATTCCTGGCTTAATCTGATTATGTTTGCCACAATCGTTGCGCTTGCAACGTTTCTCTATATCAAACCTTCATTGCAGGAAGAGGAATCCTATAAAATTTCATCGCTCTCTGCAGAAGCAGTGCAGCATATCCGTATCGCAAGACAAGGCACTTTGATTGAATTGAGTCGATCTGGTAATCGCTGGCAGATGAGAAAACCTGTGCAAGGCAGAGTGAATGGAGTGAAAGTTGAACGCATTCTCGAAATTCTATCTGCGACAAGCCAGCATCTTTTACCCTCAACGAATTTGAGTCACTATGGTCTGGCATCACCAGTTATTGAGTTGCAAGTTGATCAAGAATCGTTCAGTTTTGGTGATCTGGCACCTATTACCAACGAGCAATATGTGGCAATCAGGCAGCAGGTATTTCTGATTTCACCACACTACGCAGCTACGCTGCCAGTATTACCCACCGATTTGTTAGATTCGAGATTATTTGCGGAAGATGAGATTCCAGTCGAGTTTGTATTGACGCATATTCATTTAAAGCATGGGGAGCATTGGCAAGTGAACTCGCATCATCAGGAACAAGCCTTAAGTCAGGATGAGTTGAATCAATGGGTTCAGGGCTGGCAATTGGCTCAGGCAACCTATTTGACACTGGATTCTGGTAAAGCAGATATGGATGGAGAAGAAATCAGTATTATGCTGCGAGATGGAAGAAAGATTAAGTTGATCGCTGAGCAGAATGAATCTGAGCTAACCTTACTGCGCGAAGACGAAGGTATACGCTACCATTTTCCGAGTAGTATCGGTAAGCGATTACTGGATCCCTTTTCGATTAATAAGGAACAAGCAGTCTTTGCTGAATAATGCCGGAATTACCTGAAGTCGAAGTCACCCGGCGAGGTATTGAACCTTATTTGTTGAATCAGCGTATCGCGCACGCTACAGTTAGAAATTCTCGTTTACGTTGGCCGATTCAGAGTAATCTTGAAGAGATTCTGGTGGGGCAGGAAATAACCGCAATAGTACGACGTGCAAAATATCTCCTGTTCATTTGCAACAAAGGGACATTGATTGTGCATTTGGGCATGTCTGGAAGCTTGCGCTTAGTATTTGCTCGAGTTCCCTCAGAAAAACATGATCATTTTGATCTGGAACTTACCAATGGTGTAATTCTTCGTTTCAGAGATCCTCGTCGTTTTGGAGCAATTCTGTGGAGTACAGGAGATGTCATGCAGTATCCATTGCTGGCGCGACTCGGTGATGAACCATTGTGTTCATCCTTTGATGGGAAAAGCTTGTATGAGAAGACACGGCATCGTATCAGCAGTATTAAGGAAGTACTTATGAACAATCGGATTGTGGTGGGTATTGGTAATATCTATGCTAATGAGGCATTATTTCGTGCCGGTATACATCCCAGAACACTGGCCGGTAAAATTGGTCTGAATCAATATGAGAAATTAGTTTGCTCCATCAAGGCAACTCTTAATGCAGCAATAGAAGCTGGCGGCAGCAGCTTAAGAGATTTTTTTAAGTGCGATGGTAGTCCGGGCTATTTCCAGCTGCAATATTGGGTATATGGCCGGGCAAACCAGCCATGTCGAATATGTGGCAGTATGATTGAACAGATTAAGCAAGGGCAGCGTTCAAGTTTTTATTGTCCAAAATGTCAAAAGTGAGCGTATTGTTTATTTATAAAGTCTGCCAGTAAGTTATTTCTAACCTTTCTAACACGAACGTTATTTTAGGTATGGATTTTATGGCACGGTGGATCATGATTGCTGGTGTAATACTGCTTATTCTGGGCGCAATATTGCATGTGGCTCCCTGGTTATTAAGCTGGTTTGGTAAATTGCCCGGCGATATCAGGATAGAAACAGAGCGAGTAAAGGTTTTTATACCTATTACTTCCATGATTATCGTGAGCATCGTGCTCACGATAATCATAAACATATTCAAGCGCTAAGACGGTTGCTTAAGCCAAAGCAACGAGATATAACCTGAGAATGTTATTGGCGCTGATTTATTAAAACGAGCTAAATACGAGTAATTGCTTGCTTAGAAAAATATGAGTTTGGGAATAATATGAATATTACGTTTGTTGGTGGCGGCAATATGGCCAGCGCTTTGATCGGTGGACTATTGCAGCAAGACTATCCTAGAGCACAAATACATGTTGTAGAAATAAATCCAGAAAATCGGGACAAAATCAAACATCAATTTGGAATAATAACTGGGACTGAGCTTGCAGCAGGTATTATCGATCGCGATGTTATCATTTTGGCAGTTAAGCCACAGCAGCTTTTTACCGTAGCAGAGCAACTCGCTCCCTTACTCACTGGTCAGTTGGTTATTTCTATCGCGGCCGGCATTCGTACGTCAGATTTATCTCGCTGGCTAGGCAGCTATAGCTATATAGTACGGGCCATGCCCAATACTCCTTCCTTGATTCGTGCTGGAGTCACTGGCCTGTATGCGTTACCTACCGTGACTAATCAACAGAAGGAAAATGCTACCTCCATTCTAAATGCGGTGGGATCGGTATTGTGGGTGGAGCAGGAGACGCTATTGGACGCCGTGACTGCTATTTCAGGGAGTGGTCCTGCTTATATTTTCTATTTTATTGAGGCGATGTTACAGGCTGGTGTGGAATTAGGTCTGAGTATAGAGCAAGCAAAACAACTAACTTTGCAAACCTTTTTAGGTGCAGTGCAACTGGCAGGTCAGAGTGAAGAAGATGTTGGTATCTTACGATCTCGGGTAACTTCGAAAGGTGGGACGACTGAGCAGGCACTACTAAAGATGGAGCAGGATGATATTAAAAATGCAATTGTGCGTGCAATTCATGTAGCCTTCAAGCGTGCTCAGCAAATGGGTGATGAATTGGGTAGCAAATAGCCTTTAACTTCTAGTACCAAAATCTTCAGGGAGCAATTGATGTCCAGCCAAATATTAATATTTCTTTTAGATACCGTACTTGGCCTATTTTCCCTTGCGTTACTGCTACGTTTCTATATGCAATTGTTGCGTGCGCCTTACTATAATCCATTATCAAAATTTCTTGTTGCCATTACCAACTTTATCGTTCGGCCGGTGCGTCGGATAATTCCCTCTTGGAGGGGTTTTGATCTTTCCACATTGGTGCTAGCCTGGTTTGCTCAATTTATTATCTTGGTGGGAGTCAATATTTTGCGGGGTTATGAGCTCGATTCATCCGCTGTAAGCATATTCATAGGATTTGGGCTGCTAGCATTGATTGAGCTTGTTAGAATGACGTTGTACATTATTATGATCATGATTATTGTCCAAGCAGTGCTTTCCTGGATTAATCCCTACAGTCCATTAGCACCGATACTTGATAGTTTCACTCGACCAATTTTAGGGATTTTCCAACGCCGTTTCCCCCCTGTCGCCAATGTTGACCTGTCACCTTTGTTCGCCATTATCGTGGTGCAGTTGCTATTAATGATTGTGGCAGGTGTGCAACAGGAAATCTCAGTCATGTTCAGATGAGCTGGTATCAATGTGATGGCAATCACAATCTTATTTTAAGGCTTTATATTCAACCGGGCGCAAAGCATATAGCCAATCACATATAAATTGATTATAATTTGTGAATGACCTATCCAGTATCATTTCGCCGTAAGGTATTATCCGTTCGAGAGAAGGATGGC
>NZ_FNPJ01000015.1 GCF_900107265.1 Nitrosomonas sp. Nm33
TTCTGCGCCACGCCCAAACGTTTTGCTCGCTCGTACTGACAGGCATCGGGATAATCGAGAATATCCTGCCGCAATACATCAAGATCAATCTTGCGTTTGCGAAACCCTTGAGGTTTGCGATCAACATGCTTGATCCAGCGAACAACGCTTGCTATACCCACATCAAACCGCGCTGCCACCTCGGCTATCGTAAGTCCTTCTTTCTCTCGAACAGATAAGACTTTACGGCGAAAATCCAATGAATATGCCATCCTTGCATTATAATCAAAATTATCTGGTTATGCTATAAAAGTGGAAATGGCGCGCTGAATGACCTGCAATACTGGTGAGAGCAGATGCGGATGGGCAGCGAATAGAACTCGTAGTGGAATCGGCAGTGTAAGAATTTCTAGCGTTGTTTACAGTATTCTGAAGAATACTGTAAATGAACATGTGCAAATATATAAGACTCACGCCACTTGATCGCCAAGAGCTGTGGAAGCTTTACCAAACTCGCTGCTGGAAAGTGCCCCAACTTGCCGAATGCTTTCGGGTCTCAAGGCCTACGATCTGCACTGTTCTCAAACGGGCAAGGCTCAAGGAGCTTATTCCCCGCGACAGTACCAATCAACGTTTTAAAAGAATCCAATACGGCCTCAAACGCTTAGCCAAGGTCGAGCAGTCCTCATCCAGGAACACTTGAAACGCGAAGCAAAGCGTTATAACAAGTCTTATCCCGGCGAACTCGTTCATTTCGATACTAAACGCCTACCTTTGCTCAAAGGCCAATCACCTACCCAACCCAGGGAATACCTGTTTGTCGCGGTTGACGACTTCTCCCGAGAACTCTATGCAGCCATCTTGCCTGATAAAACCCAGAAAACTGTCATCGCCCAATGCCCTTGCCAGATCGATTACGCTTATTCTGATAATGGCAAAGAATATAAAGGTACTGTGACAGTCATGCTTTCGCTAAGACTTGCAAAGCGCACGGCATCGGCCAGAAATTCACTCAAGTCAATCGACCCCAAACCAACGGTAAAACTGAACGTGTTATCCACACTCTAATGCAAATGTGGCATGACAAGACCAACTTTAAAGACTGCACCGACCGGTAAATTCAACTCGGCCGCTTTATTAACTTTTATAACACTGTCAAACCACACAAGAGTTTGAATAACTCAACTCCTTATGAAATACTCCACCAGTATTTCAATCAACCTCTCTGTAAATAACCCTGAGATTTCTTACAAAACATTAAACCTAAATTCCTCAGTTGAAGACTCCTAAATCGCTCAAGAACCCTATTGATTAAGGTTCTTTGAAAGATCCATGGCATTACCAATCAGATGAGATTTTAGTGAAATAATCAAAATCTGCTGAAAGTGTTGCCACACCTTGCTCTCAGCTTGTTTACTGTAACTGAGGAGCAGTTAACATTTTTGGCTGTGAACCGTTGATAGTACTAGATTGCAGCTATTTTCATTCTAAATTCCAACTGAGGAATTTAGGTTAAAATGCACGACTGGCGATACTTTCTTCGGAGCCGCAAATACATGATCTAAATAGCCCTCCCATCGTGCAGGGTTACTTTTATCAACCCCTTCGTGAAGAAAAGCGTAATCCAGTACGACTTCTATTCTCTGTCTTACCCTGGAGGCCGTTTCCGTCTTACCTTTCCAGATTGGATTGAGGACTGCTTTGACATCATCAACACCAATATGAGTTACTGATTGGGGCTGTAGTAGATTAGCTTAGTTGATAAGCTAATCTACTACAGCCCCTACTGATTTTATCTCCGATGAATGGAAATGCGTACTGCTCAAGTGTGTTTATCCATTGACTTGCATGCTTACTATTGCGCCAGCCTGCTTTTTTATGGCCTTATACACTCACGCGCGTATTCAGAAAAAGTCTTGCTAGGTTTTTCTATCCGCAATACTTCTTTAGGTGATTGTCCGTGGAAGATTGCACGACGCATGTCATTGGCTGTTTCACGTGCTTCTGCCAGGGTTCTATCATCTGTTGAGCCTAATCCAAGCTCGATTGGTCGACCATTTTGCTTATATCGGAATACCCAACTTCGAGAACCTGATTCCCTTACCCGTAACAGAAGATTACCACCATTTGAATGTGTGCCAGGTGGAAGTGAGTTAATTTGAACTGCTTTGAGTTTTTTGACTTCTCTTGCCATCTCGTCTTTCCATCCGTCTTTCCCTAAATGTAGGATGGTAGTATATTTTTTGAGACGATTTTGGACAAACTATTTACTAAGTAGCTTATTTTATCAACACTTTAACACTTCTTTGGATAGTGTTGGATTAAGTGTTGGCGGAGAGAGAGGGATTCGAACCCTCGATAAGCTTTTTGTGCCTATACTCCCTTAGCAGGGGAGCGCCTTCGACCACTCGGCCATCTCTCCTTAGAGCCGCAAGAATAGCGGGTTAAGAATGCCAGGTCAAATTTTTTATGACTTCTCGCAAATTTTATTGAGCTTGATCTAAATCAAAAGCCTTATGAAGAACCCTGACTGCAAGTTCCATATATTTTTCGTCCACTACGACTGATATCTTAATTTCTGAAGTTGTAATCATCTGAATATTGATTCCCTCTTCAGCCAAGACACGAAACATCTTACTAGCAATACCTGCATGCGAACGCATTCCCACACCCACTACTGAAACTTTGGCAATCTTATCACCACCAATGACATCTCGTGCACCAATATGAGGCAAAATCTTATCCCTCAATATGTTCATTGTATTGGTAAATTCATTACGATTGACAGTAAAGGAAAAATCAGTGGTTCCATCGTGGCTCACATTCTGAATAATCATATCCACGTCAATATTGGCATCAGCAACAGGACCAAGAATTTGGTAAGCAACACCTGGATGATCTGGCGCACCCAGTATAGTTATTTTTGCTTCATCGCGATTAAAAGCAATGCCTGAAATTACAGCCTGTTCCATATTATTATCTTCCTCAAAAGTGATCAGTGTACCTTCTCCATCTTCTTCAAAGCTAGAAAGCACTCTGAGCTTAACTTTGTATTTGCCGGCAAATTCAACTGAACGTATTTGTAATACCTTAGAACCGAGGCTTGCCATTTCGAGCATCTCTTCAAAGGTAATTGTTTTCAATCGCCTTGCTTCTGGTACGATTCGAGGGTCGGTTGTATAAATACCATTCACATCCGTGTATATCTGACATTCATCGGCCTTAAGCGCTGCCGCAAGCGCCACGCCAGTAGTATCCGACCCCCCTCGCCCTAACGTGGTAATATTATTAGCTTCATCGATGCCTTGAAAACCTGCAACCACCACAACGTATCCCGCTTTAAGATCAGCCCGAATTCTGTCTTCATCTATTTTTAGAATTCGGGCTTTGGTGTGCGCGCTATCAGTTAATATTCCAACTTGTCCACCTGTATAACTCTTAGCTTTAATATTAAGTTCCTTCAACGCCATCGCTAATAATGCAATGGTAACTTGTTCACCAGTAGAAACCATTACATCAAGCTCACGAGGATCAGGATGAGCTTGAATTTCTTTAGCTAATGAAATAAGGCGATTAGTTTCTCCACTCATAGCAGAAACAACCACAACTAATTCGTGACCCTGAGTAAAGTATTTAGCAACACGCCGGGCTACATTTTTGATACGCTCGGTACTACCAACCGATGTCCCACCATATTTTTGAACGAGAAGAGCCACTTAATTAACCAATTTTACTAGAAATGGAAACAATCAAAATTAACTTTGAGATTTTACACATTTCTTGGAAAGAACACTATCTTCTTACTATAAATTCAAATAAAAAAACACTTGCGAAATCGTTATGCTGGCTTGTAATATCCCAATAAAGCTCTTTATTGTCTCAATACAAACTGGTAACAAAGAATGGCCGATCAGAATTATATAATCAGACAGCAGGATAAAAATGCTGCGGTAAGCTTTATTGATAATCAAATAGCTAGTAATTCACATTGGTTAACTATGGACGATACCCAATGCCTAAGTGCTGAACTTGAGTATCAAAATGTCAGACATGACTCTATAGCTTTGAATGAGTGGTGTCAAAAATGGTTGAATGAAACCCAGTGGGTACAGTTAAAGAATGCGATTTCTATTGCAAGAGATCAGATTGAAAATCAAAAATATAGACCGCCACTTAAAAATATCGGCATAACGTATACAGCATGGCAAATTCTTTCTGAATTGGCAAAGCATGATGGCGTGACAGTTTCTGAAGTCATCATCAACAGACTGGGAAGTAACTGGTTAAATTTATATAATGGCGCAGAAACTGGTAACTATAGTAATAAATCAAATCAATCCTGATATAAATCCATAAATATGGTCTTTAACTACTTTAGATAAAATTGATTCGAAATTACGTTGTCACAATAAGTTTCACTATACGATAAGCAATCTTTTAGCTTAAGAAACAATCTCATTGCCTGCATAGTACAACCAATAAGTCATAATTATTCAATTATTTATGTTACCATCTATTGCCATTGCTGCATTTAATCATGTATTAGACGGAGAGTCATGGGCATGTAACCGTCTACAATCTTTCGCAGGCAAATCTACTTATCTTTCCATTTTCCCACTAATTGATTTGAATATCGTGATACAAACTGATGGGAAATTAGCAATAGCCTCTCCAGTTAATACCAGCACAGATACTACCCTTATTGTTGCTCCAAATTTGCTACCGCGTCTGATTTCTCGCGATGAAAGTGCTTTTGATGAAATCAAGATTATGGGAGATACCACATTTGCCAATGAATTATTATTCATTGGCAAAAATCTGCATTGGGATATCGAGCAAGATATAAGTTCCATTTTTGGCGATGTGCTTGCTCACCGTATGGTTAAAGCTGGACAAAATTTGATTCATTGGCAATCAGAAAGCATGCTTAATCTATCTCAAGTGCTGATCGAATATCTTACAGAAGAAAAATCTGTTTTATCCAACCATACTGATATTGATCGCTTAACTATTGAAGTAAATTTATTACAAGATCACGTAACACATCTGGAAAAACGAATTTATCGTTTAATCAATCTATTACCCTTCAAAGCAGAAAAAAACATTTCTTTATAAATAGGGAGTAATGAACTGACTTAGAATAGAGTGAATAATAATTATTAATTCTACCCTTCCTCTTATTTATATTCTTTGTCAGTCATAAGAATAAATGCGAATTTTTCGCCTCATAAAAATTATTCTAATCGGATTCTATTTTGGCTTAGATGACATTTTACTTAGCCATCCTCGTTTGCGATTATTGCGACCACTAACCAAATTAGTGCCATTCAGGGCGCGTCTCAAATTACCTCCTGCTATGCGTTTACGTCTGGCACTGGAAAAACTGGGACCCATTTTTATCAAATTTGGTCAAATGCTCTCCACTCGCCGGGATTTATTAGCGCAGGATTTTGCTGATGAACTAGCAAAACTCCAGGATCAAGTCCCTCCGTTTCCTTCCGATTTAGCCGTTGCTACGTTAGAAAAAGTTTATGAAAAACCAATCAATGAAGTATTTTTTAAATTTGAAAAACAACCCGTAGCCAGCGCATCAGTCGCTCAAGTTCATTTTGCAACTTTATATAATGGTACAGAAGTTGCCGTCAAAATTTTACGCCCAGATATCGCGCCTGTCATTGCGCATGATGTTGCATTAATGGAAACAGGCGCATGGTTACTTGAAGCGGTCTGGCCAGATGGTAAACGCTTAAAGTTACGTGAAGTGGTAACAGAATTTGCACGCCACTTGGAAGATGAACTCGATTTAATTCGTGAAGCAGCCAATTGCAGCCAATTGCGGCGCAATTTTTTAGATTCTTCCTTATTATTCGTTCCGGAAGTTTATTGGGACTATTGTCATTCAGAAGTCATGGTTATGGAACGTGTGCAGGGTATACCCATTAGCCATGTCAGCACACTTCGTGAGTATGACATTGATATTCCCCAACTTGCCCGTGTTGGCGTTGAAATTTTTTTTACACAAGTATTCCGGGATGGTTATTTTCATGCTGACATGCACCCTGGTAATATTTTTGTCGGATTGGATGGGCGCTACATTGCAGTAGATTTCGGCATTATGGGAACGCTCAGTGATGAGGATAAAAATTATCTGGCACAAAATTTTCTAGGCTTCTTTCGTCGTGACTACAGACGTGTAGCGCAAGCGCATATCGAAGCAGGCTGGGCACCAAGAACTACGCGTGTCGATGATTTTGAGGCTGCCATTCGCGCTGTTTGTGAACCGATTTTTGATAGACCATTAAAGGAAATCTACTTTGGACGTGTTCTGTTGCGATTGTTTCAGGTTTCACGCCAATTTAATGTAGAAATTCAACCTCAACTCGTATTGCTGCAAAAAACCCTGCTCAATATTGAAGGACTCGGGCGTGATCTTGATCCCGATCTCGATTTATGGAAAACAGCTAAACCATTCTTGGAAAGCTGGATGTCGGAGCAAGTTGGCTGGCGTGGTTTAATAGGCCATATTCAAAAAGAAGCACCTAACTGGGCGACGATGCTGCCAGAATTTCCACGCTTGTTACACTACCAGCTAGGCCAAGAACGTGTTCTAGTAATGGAAGACAGGCTTGCTGAACTGGTTGCACAAGAAAAAAAACAAAGTCGTTTACTTGCCTTAGTGGCGGTATTGCTTGCGGCACTCCTTGCCACCCTAGTATTCACACAGATCTATCTCTAAAGTAGAAAAATTAGATTTGCTAAAACCCATTTTTGGGTGATAAGGTTATGACGCTTTTTGAAACTTGCAATGTAGTTCAGCACTTTGCTAATTAATCATATTGCGATCGATAATGTTAGCTTACGTATCAACTCTGATAAATTTTTTATCCTGGCAAAGCAATCCTCAAAATACTTCAGGAACTGAATTACAAACAGAGATGGCTACTTAGTCAGTTATGGACCGAAATCAAATTGAGATAACTCGATGACTTATTATCAAAAACATGTTTTTTTCTGCGTCAATCAACGTAAAGCCGGCGAAGCCTGCTGTAACAACCACAACGCTCAAGCAATGCGTGATTATGCAAAAGACCGAATTAAAGCACTTGATCTTAGTGGGAAAGGGAAAATTCGCATTAACAACGCTGGCTGCCTTGATCGTTGTAACGAAGGACCTGTCATTGTGGTTTACCCAGAAGAAATTTGGTACACCTATGTTGACCAGGAAGATATTGATGAGATTATTGATGAGCATTTGATTAACGGCCGTATCGTTGAACGTCTGAGAATTTGAGCCTTACCACCTCAATTTTTATCAGATCAATAGATTTGAAAATACCGACTGAACATAAGTTATTTATTAAGGGTCCAGCTGGCAAACTGGAAACAATTGTCTTAGTTCCAGCTTCCAAACCTCGCGGAATTGCCATTATTGCTCATCCGCATCCGCTTTACCATGGCAATATGGATAATAAAATCGTATATATTCTCTCCAAAGCATTGATTGAATCTGGTTATATCACAGTTAAATTCAATTTTAGAGGGGCAGGTGCGAGTGAAGGAAATCATGCCGAAGGTATCGGAGAAGTGGAAGATGTGCTGGCAATTACTCAAGCTATTCGTCATCAATATGACATTGTCCCCTATCAATTACCATTATTACTCGCCGGCTTTTCCTTCGGTGGGGCCATACAAGCCTACGCTGCACAACAACTTAACCCCCAAAAATTAGTGCTCATTGCACCTTCTGTTGACCGACTGAATGCACCAGCTGTAATCAATCATGCAGATAGCGTACTCATCGTACATGGCGACCAGGATGATATTGTTCCCCTCCGTTCTGTTCTTGATTGGGCCACACCGCAAATAATTCCAGTTGTCGTCATTCCAGGGGCTGAGCATTTCTTTCATGGAAAACTCTCTATCCTTAAACAAGTAATCTTAAATGCCTGTCAAATTTAGTTTATTCCTCGTAATTCTTTCAGGACATTAGACCTGATGCTTCTTTCAGCAAGAAATCTTTGAATGTCTTCGCCACATTAGAAAAACGCTTATTTTTCCGATGTACGATATACCAATGACGCATAATTGGAAATCCTTGTACATCCAACACCTTAAGTCGATTTACCTCCAACTCCAATTCGATTGTATGCTGTGACATGATACCCAACCCCATACCCGCTTGAACAGCCTGTTTAATTGCTTCAGTGGTATCCGCCTCCATCCCTCTATTGATTTTGATCTTTTGTTCAGCAAAAAATCGCTCCATCGCACTGCGTGTTCCAGATCCTGGTTCGCGCACCAAAAAAATTTCCTGTTCAAGGCGTTTTACAGGAATTTGCTGGATATCACATAAAGGATGATTAGGCGGTGCAATGATCACCAGAGGGTTTTCCATAAAAGATTCAGACGCAATATCCAGTCCCTCAGGGGGTTGTCCCATAATTGCCAAATCAGTCAAATTATCCGCTAATTGTTTAAGTACAATCTCTCGATTGGAAACATGCAAGCTGACGGTCACGTCCTGATAGCGCTGACAAAATTTAGCCAGTAAATGAGGAGCAAAATAATTGGCCGTACTAACCACTGAAATATTCAATTTACCTCGTTCCAATCCTTTCAACTCATCCAGGGCAAGCTCCATATCCGCCAATTGTTGTGCGATGGCCCGACTGTACTGATAAAGCTCCTGCCCGGCTTCGGTCAGATATATCCGCTTACCCATTTGCTCAAACAAAGGAAGTGCTACAGTATCTTCAAGTTGCTTGATCTGGATCGAAACAGCAGGTTGTGTCAGAAAAAGCTCCTCAGCAGCCCGAGAAAAACTAAGATGACGTGCAACAGATTCAAACACTTTCAATTGACGCAGGGTAATATGCAACATAGACTTAATTAAGATGGTTAAGAATGAATATTATTTATATATATAAATAAAATCTTATCATAACTATCAGAATTATTAATTTGTTCTTATGATTAATCGTATATATAGTGTCTACTGAATTACAAATAGTCCTTTTTAATAACATTTCGTCCTGCTTTTTTCTCTAGTTTGAAGAAATCATAGGCAGGGCTTTCAATAACAGGAGATTGCAAGATGGCTGTTAAAACCTATAGCGCCGGCGTTAAAGAGTACCGGCAAACCTACTGGGAACCCAATTACAACGTCCAAGATACCGACATCCTGGCTTGCTTCAAGATCACTCCTCAACCAGGTGTTGACCGTGAAGAAGCGGCTGCTGCAGTTGCTGCCGAATCCTCCACTGGAACCTGGACGACGGTATGGACTGATCTGTTGACCGATTTGGATTACTACAAAGGACGCGCCTACCATATCGAAGATGTGCCTGGCGATGATACTTGTTTTTATGCATTTATTGCCTATCCGATTGACTTATTTGAAGAAGGCTCAGTCGTTAACGTATTTACCTCGCTAGTCGGTAACGTATTTGGCTTCAAAGCTATCCGTGCGTTACGTCTTGAGGATGTCCGCTTCCCCATCGCCTTTGTAAAAACCTGTGGTGGCCCACCCTATGGTATTCAAGCTGAACGTGACAAGCTCAATAAATATGGTCGTGCGTTATTGGGTTGCACTATCAAACCCAAATTAGGTCTCTCTGCTAAAAACTATGGCCGTGCTGTTTATGAGTGCCTGCGTGGCGGCTTGGATCTCACCAAAGACGACGAAAATATTAACAGCCAGCCTTTCATGCGTTGGCGCCAACGTTTTGAGTTCGTGATGGAGGCAATTCATAAAGCAGAACGCGAAACCGGTGAACGTAAGGGTCATTACCTGAATGTAACGGCACCTACTCCGGAAGAAATGTACAAACGTGCCGAATTTGCCAAGGAATTGGGCGCACCTATCATTATGCACGACTATCTGACAGGTGGTTTCACTGCGAACACAGGTCTGGCTAACTGGTGCCGGGATAATGGCCTGCTGCTGCACATCCATCGCGCTATGCACGCCGTACTGGATCGCAACCCGCATCATGGCATTCATTTCCGCGTATTGGCTAAAGCTCTGCGTCTATCCGGTGGTGATCATCTGCACTCCGGAACCGTGGTTGGTAAACTGGAAGGTGATCGTGAAGCGACCTTGGGTTGGATTGATATCATGCGCGAATCCTTTATCAAAGAAGATCGTAACCGCGGAATTTTCTTCGATCAAGATTGGGGTTCCATGCCTGGTGTATTCCCTGTTGCATCAGGTGGTATCCATGTTTGGCACATGCCAGCACTCGTTGCAATCTTTGGTGACGATGCTTGCTTACAATTTGGCGGTGGAACATTAGGGCATCCATGGGGTAACGCAGCGGGCGCTGCAGCAAACCGTGTCGCACTGGAAGCCTGCGTAGAAGCCCGCAACGAAGGCATACCTATCGAGAAAGAAGGCAAAACTATTCTGACCAATGCTGCCAAACACAGCCCAGAACTTAAGATCGCCATGGAAACATGGAAAGAGATCAAATTTGAATTTGATACCGTCGACAAACTGGACGTAGCACATAAATAAGTAACCTACTTGTTTCTCTGAGTCATGATGATTCAGAGAAACTTTTACTGATCATCTGGAGTTAAGAATGTCTGAAATGATTGATTATAAGAGCCGTCTGAGCGATCCAGCCAGTCGGAAATTTGAAACATTTTCCTATTTGCCATCGCTGAGTGAGGAGCAAATCAGAAAGCAAGTTGAGTTTATTGTAAAAAAAGGTTGGAATCCTGCGATCGAGCATACTGAACCTGAGTATCTCATGAGTAATTACTGGTATATGTGGAAATTACCTATGTTCGGCGAAACTGATGTAGACCGTATTCTCGCAGAAGCTGAAGCATGTCATAAAGCGAATCCAAATAATCATATTCGCTTGATTGGCTATGACAATTTTTCCCAAAGTCAAGGTACATCGATGGTCATTTACCGCGGCAAGACT
This sequence comes from Nitrosomonas sp. Nm33, assembly GCF_900107265.1. Classification (GTDB taxonomy): domain Bacteria; phylum Pseudomonadota; class Gammaproteobacteria; order Burkholderiales; family Nitrosomonadaceae; genus Nitrosomonas. Next base: position 10,914 of record NZ_FNPJ01000015.1, read on the forward strand.
GTTTAATCGTACAGCACGGGATAACCATCCTTCACACCCCCCGTTGCTAGAAAGTAGCGGGGGTTTTATTTTGCACAAAATTATCAAAAATATGAGTTACGCTTTACACGTTAATGCTGGAGAACGAAATGAGTGACGCTATCGAGCAATACATGATCAAAAATGAACCTTATTATCATCCTGTTGCTGATGAAGTAGCGCTGTATGAAGCAGCTTACTCGGCCAGGATACCGATGATGCTTAAAGGACCAACTGGTTGTGGCAAAACCCGTTTTGTCGAATTTATGGCATGGAAACTCAAGAAACCCCTTATTACAGTCGCCTGTAACGAAGATATGACTGCTTCTGACTTAGTGGGAAGATTCCTGCTGGATGCCCAGGGCACACGCTGGCAAGATGGGCCTCTGACAATTGCTGCCCGTCATGGTGCAATCTGTTATCTGGATGAAGTCGTAGAGGCAAGACAAGATACCACGGTTGTGATTCATCCGATGACTGACAGTCGCCGAATACTGCCGCTGGAAAAAAAGGGCGAACTGATCCATGCGCACCCTGATTTTCAGCTGGTTATTTCCTACAACCCTGGTTATCAGAGTCTGATGAAAGACTTGAAGCAATCCACCAAGCAGCGTTTTGGTGCATTGGACTTTAATTACCCAGATCACGACACTGAAACGGAGATTGTGTCACATGAATCTGGTATTGATAAAACCATAGCCACCAAATTGGTATCGATCGCAGAACGTGCCCGCAACTTAAAAGGTCATGGATTAGACGAAGGGATTTCTACCCGCATGCTGATCTATGCAGGTAACTTGATTGCCAAAGGTGTAGATGCACACGCTGCATGTCGAGTGGCACTCGTTCGCCCCATCACGGATGATCCTGATATGCGCGATGCACTTGATGCAGCCGTAGCTACCTTTTTCTAAGTAGAAATTTATTTTCTTTAGACTCATTTTTACAAGATACGGTATGAGCGTTAATCTGACTGACTACAAAGAGTTACTGGAATCATTGCCACCCGAATCCATGTCATTGCTTGAAAATACCTGGCATGATGCGACCAGAATCCTCTCGCCCCGAGGATTAGATAACTACTTGAAAGGTGCGGCTGCTCTGCAAGGGCTCGGACGCGGACGTGCGTTAATAGATACGTGGATCGATGAAGCGCCGCAAGTTGCCAAGGAAGTTGGAGAAGATGTTATTAGTGATCTCGCAACCACTGCTTTGATGCTTGCATCGAAAACTTCTGGAGCCGTGATTGAACTGATTCTTGCAACAGCCGCTACTGCTGCCAAGAGACTCGGTGACGCAGATTTATTTCGTCAATACCTTCAGTTTCTCAACACACTTATTGCCCAAGCACCACGTGGTGTCCGCCCATTGCTGGATAAACTCGATATTTTGCTGGGTCAATTGACACTCGGTGGCCTACGCCGATGGGCTTTGTGGGGTGCACATGCTCATCGTACCAACTATGAGGAACAAATCCAATATTTCAGTATAAATTCCAAGGAATCGCAAGCGGTTCTCCAAAAAGAAAGAAAAGGCACGCTATTTGTCGATATCCAGCGTCGCATCAATATTTACTTACGTGCCTTATGGGCACGTGATTTCTTTATGCGCCCTACCTCAGGAGACTATGAAACTCGTCAAGGTTATCGACCCTATATTGAAAATTATTTCATTCATCTACCTGATGCCTATGATGCCCATGGTGAGATTGCAGCAAGCGAAGTTTACCGCGCGGCAGCCGCACATGCAGCAGCACATTTGGTAGAAACGAAATTCCCTATTTCTGCTGAAGCCTTGAATCCATTACAAATGGCGGTTATCTCAGTTATTGAAGATGCCAGAGTAGAAGCACTCTCAATCCGGCGTTTCCCAGGTTTGCGCCAGATTTGGTCAAGTTTGCACGATGCAACGCCTGACATGAAAGCCACGATCGGCGATTATCTCAATCGCCTGGCACGTGCACTGCTTGATCAGACTTATGAGGATAATGATGACTGGATTATTGAAGGCCGATCTTTATTTGCGCAAGCCCAAGACCGTCTGGGAAATAATCAGATTTCCTGGGAGATCGGTGTACAGCTCGCTCATAAGATCATGGACAAAAAAATCGCGTTCAATCCCCGTACTGATATCTTGACAGCACCCTATCTGGATGACAATCGCTATTTCTGGGAATTTGAGGAATTTAATTTTGAACACTCACAGATTGCTGGTTATGATGAGATCAAGCAAATACGTAAATACGTCAGTGTCATGGAGCTGGCCAATGAGGTAGAAGTCGAAACGGCTGGCGATGATGCCCAAGAAATCTGGGTGATGGGAACAGAATTCTTTCCTTACGAAGATAGCGGCGTTTCCTATAATGAATTGGAAGGTAAAGAGCCTGTCTCTCCTCCTTATCATTACTCAGAGTGGGATTATCAAATCCAGCTAGAACGCCCTACATGGGTCACTGTTCAGGAGAAACGTGCTAAGTTAGGCGATATCCAGGTGATCGATAGCATTGCTGCACAATATAAACGTGAGATTTCGCGCATGAAATTTTTGCTTGATGCCATGCAACCCCAAGGTGTGCAACGTATCCGCAAGCTGGAGGATGGAGATGAAATCGATATTAATGCGGCGATCCATTCTACGATTGATATTCGTATGGGTCTACAACCTGATCCACGCATCATGATGCGCTCTGTCCGCAAAATACGCGATATCTCAGTGCTCGTACTGCTTGATTTGTCTGAGTCCACTAACGATAAGGTTTCTGGTCAGGATTTCTCTGTACTTGATTTAACTCGTCAAGCAACTGTATTGCTCGCCAATGCCATCAATAAAATTGGTGACCCCTTTGCGATTCATGGGTTTTGTTCGGATGGCCGGCATGATGTTGAGTATTATCGTTACAAGGATTTCAACCAGCAATATGATGAAATCCCCAAAGCTAAGCTAGCTGGCATGACAGGACAACTGTCGACCCGTATGGGCGCGGCTATTCGGCATGCAAGTCATTATTTGAAATCACAACGATCCAGCAAAAAGCTATTACTGGTCATTACCGATGGCGAACCTGCTGATATTGATGTGCGCGATCCTCAGTACCTCCGTTATGATACTAAGAAAGCTGTGGAAGAAGCTGGCCGATCAGGAATAATCACTTATTGCATGAGCCTTGACCCACGCGCAGACCAGTATGTTTCACGTATTTTTGGTGCACGTAATTATATGGTAGTTGACCACGTAGAAAGATTACCAGAAAAGTTACCGTTACTTTATGCTGGATTAACTCGTTAAATGTTTTCATTTGGAAAATACCACACATACACTTTTTATGAGTACGATGAAGGAACAGTTTTACGCGGGAATCAATGAGGACACAAATGGTGGTCTAACGCATCTCGGCCGTATGGTCATTGATGCCTGGGTTTTTGGCATTTTGCCAGAATCAGAAATGTGTGCAGGCTGGAGTCATTCGCAAATGCAGAATTTGTATGAAAAAGTTCATGCCGCATGGGAGCCTTATGCTCATCTACCTAGTCGCTTACCAGCCGATTTACAGCAACGGCATGCAAGGCTTTATGCACAAATTATCGATATTGCGAAAAATAAGGGGTGGAATGCAGAATTGGATGAGGATGACTGAGCGCTTGTAAAAAAGGAGTTTTTACAAGCGCTCAACACATGTATGTGGTGAGCATCTTGTCATTAACTCTGGGCTGCAGGGAATTTAATCACTCGCGCTGGCGTTTTTGGTATCTGCTTATCGGCGAGTAATCGTAATGCTTTTGGAAATTCCTTCTGAAGCCTTAGCATAATATCTGCTTGGTTCTCTCCATAATAAACTGCTTCATATGCAACTGGCTCACTGAGTCTTGTCCGTTCTTGCGGTTGGAAATTTTGCCATGCAATGTCAATCCAGCACTTACGTTCGCCATCGATAAAAATGAATTCTTCTTTATCCAGGATAGCCAAGTACTGGATAGACCGGATGGGTACAAATAGATAATTATCAGCACAACGGGAAAGTAACTGGCGCGCCAGGTTATAAGTGCTAGCAGGAAGAAAATGAGGTTCCCGTTTGATCTCAGGGTCGCGATAACAAGTGATCTCCATTTAGTAATTCTCCTTCTATAATTTTCGAGATTTTAAAAAAACCTTTAACTCATGCGCGCCACACGCTTGAATAAACCACCTTCCAACCGTAGTGATTGGAAAACAATCCGTTCCCTCTTGCCTTATTTATGGGAATTCAAAGGCAGAGTCATTGCTGCCTTAATATTACTGCTCCTGGCTAAACTTGCCAATGTCAGTGTGCCCTTAGTGCTCAAAGAAATTATTGATGCGCTTGATCAGCCGAAAGCCCTGGTGGTATTGCCTGCATTTCTCTTGATCGCTTATGGTATTTTACGCTTCTGCAGCACAGTATTTGGTGAGCTGCGCGATGCGGTATTTGCCAAAGTCACCCAACGCGCAATCCGGCGCGTGGCCATCCAGGTTTTTGGTCATTTACACTCATTATCGTTACGATTTCATCTGGCAAGACAAACTGGCGGAGTATCGCGTGATATCGAGCGTGGTTCACGCGGGATATCATTCTTACTGAACTTCATGCTGTTCAATATTCTACCAACTCTGCTGGAAATTGGATTGGTTATGCTAATTCTAATTAACCAATATGATATCTGGTTTTTCATCATTACATTGATCACGCTGCTTGCCTATATTGCCCTGACACTCATCATCACCGAGTGGCGCATGATTTTCCGCCGTACCATGAACGACATGGATTCCAAGGCCAATACCCGCGCGATAGACAGTTTATTAAATTATGAAACAGTTAAATATTTTGGAAATGAAGCATGGGAAACAAGACGATATGATGAACATCTGCAGCAATGGGAAAAAGCGGCTGTTCGCAATCAAACCTCTCTGGCAGCACTTAATACCGGGCAAAGCGCCATTATTGCCATCGGTATCACCTTACTGATACTACTGGCAGCAGACAAGGTCGTCATGGGAGAGATGTCTTTGGGTGATCTGGTGCTGGTTAATACTTTCCTGCTCCAGCTTTATATGCCCTTACATTTCCTGGGCTTCGTTTATCGTGAAATCAAGCACTCACTGGCAGACATGGAAAAAATGTTCAACTTACTGGATGAGCATCAAGAAATAGCAGATCAATCAGAAGCCATTAAACTCCTGACAGATAGTGCGAGTATTACTTTTGAGCATGTGAACTTCAGTTATGAAACTAATCGCCAAATTTTATTTGATGTCAATTTCACCATTCCTGCTGGAAATATCGTTGCAGCGGTAGGACATAGCGGTTCAGGCAAATCGACGCTAGCACGTTTACTTTTCCGCTTTTATGATGTCACTGACGGCAAGATACGTATCAACGACCATGACATACGCGAGGTCACACAAGAAAGCCTCAGAGCATTGATTGGCATCGTGCCGCAGGATACCGTATTGTTTAACGACAGCATCTATTACAACATTGCCTATGGGCGACCCGATGCCACGCATGAAGAAATCCTTGCCGCGGCTAAATCAGCGCATATTCATGATTTTATTGAAAGTCTGCCTGACAAATATGAAACGCAAGTGGGAGAGAGAGGACTTAAACTCTCTGGTGGCGAAAAACAGCGTATTGCCATTGCGCGCGCAATTCTTAAGAAACCAGCGATTCTTATTTTTGATGAAGCAACCTCAGCGCTAGATTCAAAAACCGAGAAAAATATACAAAAAGCATTGAAGCAATTAGCCAAGAATCGTACTACGCTCGTAATTGCGCATCGTCTTTCCACTATTATTGATGCTGATCAGATTTTAGTCATGGACAAAGGTCACATAGTTGAGCGTGGAACCCATCAGCAGCTTCTTGCGATAAATGGTATTTATGCACATATGTGGGAACTTCAGCAGCAAGAAGAACTTGTGCTACCGCACGAGCAGAAAGATAAATAACTCGTTTATCTGATATAAGAATAGAAACCAAAAATCACTTCTCGCTTTAGCCCACCCTTAATTAATGCTTCCATCATCTGTAAATTTCTCAAAATATTTTTTGATGACAATCGTACTGGGTATTTTATCTTTCTAGTTGAGAACAATGTAATTAACAATGCCATGTATTGCCATTGCAATCAATAACCCTTCAAATATACCTAATTGAAAAACCAAGAACGCGCAGAGCAACGCAAGAATTAAAGCATATTGACCATGATGAGCTATATACATACGATTTGCAATCATTTTTCCCACCGGTAAAGATCATAATGATCGCCAGTGAGAACTTTGGCAAATATTCTAAATAAATAAGGTAATCCCCCGGTATAGCCGGGGGATTACCTTATTTATTTAATTCTTTTTCCATTTGATATTTCACACAGGATAATTATCAAGTAATATTGTTGAAAGATAGCTAACCACAAAAGAAGGTAAGAGCATGTTTAAAAAATTAAGAAGTATGTTAAGATTTTTAGGCAGTGATTCTAAGCTAGACAGTGATTCTAAGACAGGTTTAATAAAACAAAGAAATAATATTACTCTTATGACACAATTCAAGACATTAGGTAACTTTAATTTAGGAATGGGGAAGATCGGTCCGGGTAATCGGGTTGATATTGATCAAAAAATATTAAATGAGATGTATGAACGTGTTGCAACGGGTGAATTCAATATTTCAGTAAATGGTAATTTACCAGAAATCTGTGTAGATGGCCGCACAGATAAAAATGGCAGCCGTAAAAGAGCTCCATCTGCTGCAGGCGGTACACTTAGCATGGTTTATGGGGTTGATCTTGGAGATTCTGAGTCCTTTGGTAAAAAAACAGAACTAGAACTTACTGCTGAGGTAATGGACATCCTTAAGAATAAGAAGCAACCAACGGGCGTTCATGGCGATGATCACAGTAATTGTGGTTGTGGAGCGTGCGCAAAAGCTCCCGATATCTATCATCATATCGTTAAGCAAATCGATTCTATTGCGGCTTTTACCAGTAATTATGGTATTTCTATCAGTGATACCGAGAAAGCATACGTCACTGAGAAAGCCACGAAACGCCTGAATCAGTCAGGTTTTTTTGCTGAAGATCGTTCTGCAGTTCTCCAAACTGCACAAAGCCATGGTGCTGATTACGAAGAACTAGTTGACGCTCATAATGAGCTTGGTATCGCACTAAACACAAAAGCTGGCACAACTGTTGATCGAGCCGCAATTCGTCGTATATTTGGTCAACAATATGATTTATTTGTTGTCGACGCATGGACATTTGACAATGCTGCTCGGGAACTCAAGCCGGAATACAACAATCACGATATTGCACGAATTTCTAAAGCGATTGCAATACAAAATGTTGCAACAGCTTCAGTCTTGGGGCATTCTTCTTTACCCATAATTCCAATTAAGTAGGAATTATGTGAATTACTCCATTAATTAGAAATCAGCAAAATAAACAATCGCCGCCGCAAGCGGCGATATCAGATTTGAGGAAGCTCGTATCCTTATATAACTTCTATCATTTCTACTCCACTGTATCATCATAAACACAGCAAAGATTTCTTATTTGATCAACAAATCGAGTACTACAGCAAAATCAATTTGTAGATATAATTCAATTCCTATGTATATATTCGCAGAGGATAGTATTTTACGTTTTAAGATATTAAGAGTAAATCCAAGAGGAATTGAAATTATAAAATTCTTCTACTTATCCTTAAGCACATGAGTCTTTTATTTATAATCTTATATCTTTTATAGTTACTACCCTTTCGTCTAAAGAACGAGAGATTTATTGTTTTCCCTTTAGGAGACTTTAAATTATTTCTAACTTAGATATGTAATTTCTAGTTACTGATTAGTTTAGAAAGAAATTCACATCCATTACATTCCATACGGTGTGACTCATCTGACTCAGTATGCAGGTCAATATCTCGACTATTGTTTACGTTGGCTCACGAGACCTGGGATCAGATCAAAGCAATGATCGCTAATATTCGTAAAGATCTTGAATAAATTCTGGCAAATGCGCCTCGGTTACCAAAAGTGGAACGAAGGTCTACCTTGGTACGCTATATCATCAACAAAATTATCACTACCAGATCAGAAAATCTCCCAGTTCCCGATTCGCCAACCTTTCACTTGGTTTTCAGTCCGAGTTACAGGAGGAGCCAGTGCTAAAATAGGAATTTAGGCAAATAGGAACTCCCCACCTTCCTAGGTGGGGAAATTAATCTAATTGACACTACAAAGTAATGTCATAAAATCTTTGAATGTTAGTATTTTTTAGCTAATTGTAGCCAAAGTTAACCATCCATGAAAGGTTAACATTCCAATAAGAATTATAGACATAACTAAAGAATTAGAATTAATTTTGGATTGCTTCTTTTTCATAATAACTTCCTTTTTTAATTAAGAATTCATAAATTTAAATTATTAAAAATTATTAAAAATATAATAAAAATAATACTTTATATTATATATTCACAATTTGTTTATATAATATTTATATATTCCTAACAAATTTTTCACAATTTTTTCACAAATTTTTATTTTTGTAAATATTTAATTATCTTTATTGAAATTAAAAATGAAAATTTTAGATCTTAGGAAGTTAAGCATTTATTAAAGTACGCTAACTTACTGAAATCAATATTAAAAATAGATTCTATTTTTGTTTTTAAATTTTTAAAAATTGCATTCGACAATTGCCTGTCAGCAACATGTCGGAAAAGGCGGGTTAATTCATGATCCTAGATTCCTCAGTTGGAATTTAGAATGAAAATAGCTGTAATCTAATACTATCAACGGTTCATAGCCAAAAATGTTAACTGCTCCTCAGTTACAGTAAACAAGCTGAGAGCAAGGTGTGGCAACACTTTCAGCAGATTTTGATTATTTCACTAAAATCTTATCTGATTGGTAATGCCATGGATCTTTCAAAGAACCTTAATCAATAGGGTTCTTGAGCGATTTAGGAGTCTTCAACTGAGGAATTTAGGATGATGGATTTGCACGGCTGTTTTGGGATTTTCTTTGCGCCAAGGAGCATGCTGTCACAACATATCGACTGCTTGATCATTTAAACAACTGAGCAGTTGCACCAGACCGTAACTCAGCATAGTAATATGCACTGCTCCCGAACCCAGCGATGTAAGGTTCGGAGTATATTGCCACGCGTCTCTCATACTCCAAGTTTGCTTCAGATGATTGAATATGGATTCAATCGACCAATGCTGTCTATAATTTTCAACCGCTTGCTCCACTGTCAATGTGACATATCAAAACAAGACAAGACAAGACAAGACAATTATGATTATGATAGAAGGCATGGCATATTCATTGGATTTTCGCCGTAAGGTTCTGTCAGTTTGGAAGAAAGAAGGACTTGCAATAGCAGAGGTAACGACCCGATTTGATGTTGCTGTGGCAAAGCGCAAGATCGATCTCTAGGGGCGCAAGGATGTTCTTGATTACCCCGATGATGCTTACCAGTACGAACAAGCAAAGCGTCTGGGCGTTACGCAAAATGTGATTTTCCTGTCCTCAGGAAATTGCGCGTGACCTATAAAAAAACACTGCGGCACCCTAGGGCGAACGAAGGCGCACAGCTTCCCTTCCAGGAGAAAATCAAGGCGCATGAAACAGTCGGCCACACGATTGTTTACATTGATGAAAGTGGATTTGCCCATAATGTACCGCGCGCGCATGGATATGCTCACATGGAGCAAAGATACTACGGCGTTCTGGACTGGCATGCCAAAGAGCGGACAAAGTGATCAGTGCGCTGATCGGAGAGTTCTTTCATACCATCAGATTGTTCAGGACGTGCATCAATGCCGATGTTTTCTACGCGTGGAGTTTGCAAGACCTGTTGCCCAAACTTTCTCCGGCTTGCGTTATCGTGATGGACAATGCTGTTTTCCACAAGCGACAGGATATTCAGGATATCATCGCCAAAGCCGAGCACGTGCTCGAATATTTGCCCGCTTGCTCCCCGGACCTCAACCTCATAGAACACAAATGGGCTCAACCAAAAGCCCTGCGCAGAAAATTTCAATGCTCCATCGAGAACCTCTTCAATGAGAATATTTTTTGAATCATTCCTAACTGGTTGGGCTATAATACATCGTGGCAACCATTTTCGACAATTTACTCCACGTCAAAGTTCATGCTGAGCCTATGTGAGTGATACAAAAAGCGTTTGAAAAGTGCTGGAAAGCGTAACTGGTAAATACCCTTGATTCAAAGTATTCTCAGGGGATGTCGACTATCGAGATATAGCAGTAGATTTTGTAGTTAATGAACTAGGCCTGGTTTTGCAAATTTCGTAAAAAATTGAAGGATAATACGCTGTTTTGCCGAAGCAGTGGGAACAAAAAACCTAGTAAAGCAATCTAGATTATTATTAAATGATCTGAACAATAAACACAAATTCAAATATATCGATAAAGAAAGCGCCAATCAAAAAGTAGATACGGCGCTTTCTTCAATATCTTTTTTTATCTAGTAAGAAATCGTTGGCCCTTTAACCCAATCACAGTCAGAAATTAAGCAAATTCCACCTATTTCTTTCATTCTCCCAGATATAGTTTTAACTAATTTCTCGGCTTGATCTTCAGTGCAAGCAATAATTATTAGAATATTTTTTTCATGAAGAAATATTTCCTCCGATTGTCGCTTTCCACGACTTCCAAAACCTCCAACCTCCCTTAAATATGTGTAGCCTCGAATATCAAGTGATCTGCATATCTTTTGAATTTCATCAAAATCTTCGTCGTCAATAATTATTTCCACTCTTTTTAATGGTACTATGGCATCTCTTTCCAAAATCATAACTTCTCCTTTCATTTATAAATGAACAGCATCTGGAATTGATACTTACAATTAACTATATATTGCCATCCTTATATTACTTAATTAAACCGATCAATAATTATGAGCTAACCATTGAGCGCTCGCATAATATAAGGGTATACCAGCTAACACATTAAATGGAAAAGTTAATCCAAGAGACATGGTTAGATAAAAAGATGGATTAGCTTCGGGAACAGCCAAACGCATTGCAGGCGGAACTGCAATATAAGAACAACTAGCCGCTAGAACTGTCACTAGTGTGACACCACCGATTGAATATTGAAGCCAGAAATGCCCCATTAATATCCCTGCACTTGCTCCAATAAGAGGCATCACAATACCGAAAATTACCAAGAAAATTCCAACATCTTTAAATTCAGATATTCTTTTCCCTGCCTCCATGCCCATATCAAGCAAGAACAAGCACAATGCACCCATAAAAATTTTATCAAAGAATGGCTCAATTTTAGTCATATTTGGCTCATTGATTATCGAACCGATTGCCATGGATCCAAAAAGTAACAAAATACTACCATTGGTAAAGGATTCTATAACCAAATGCTTGAGCATTCCTTTTTGATCCCCATGACCTCCACCCCCAGCTACAGCGGTGCCTCCAATACCACCCTGCTGAGCTGCAAGAACACGCCTTGAATAGCCAGCTAATATTAGGCCAATAATAATAGCGGGAGATTCCATGATAGCTAACATAATCACGGGATAAGCTTCATATTCCACATTAATCCCATTTAAAAATGCTACGGCTGTCATATAGGTACCCGCACTTACCGAACCATAATGCGCTGCAATGGCCGCAGCATTCATTGGATCAATTCTTCCAATAAACCTCATAATGATGTAAGCAACAATTGGTAATCCAAAGCCTAATATTAACGCTGCCATAACGGCAGGAATGGCGCTACTCATCGATGTTTCGGTCAATGCTTTACCACCATGCAGACCAATTCCTACTAATAAGTAAATCACAATCATTTTGTGCATATCGGGCGGAAACTTCAAATCCGATTTGATAATGCACGCAAACATACCAAGCGCAAAAAATAATACTGCTGGGACTAAAATGCTGGATATTGACATAATAAATATCTACCTTTCATATTGTCATTATTAAATCTCAGAGATCATTTCGTAAATCTGAAAATCCTCCAAACCAAATAAAATCAAATTCTTTCTACAAGTGATATTTCTCCGCTGCTCCGCTGATTCTCCATTGAATCCAAAGCTGCTAATCTGAGACTTTAAATTCATCTTACCCATTCATCCCCCCCCATCCCAATATATCGTATTGATTTAACCTCTTTTTCTTTACAATCAAAAGATTGTAAATTGAGGGCTATCAAAAAATACCTCTCCTAAGTAGAGCTTCATAAATGAACCGAAAGCTGGCCTGAGGATTATGCAAAGACTAAGATCAGCTCCTGCTCATAACCAGAGTTGAATAATCAATTGCTAAAGACAAATTAACATAGGAAATGTGAATATTTTGTGAGATTCAAATTGATTATTTCATCAAATTGTGTGAGAGCATTCCAATAGCAGAACGGAGAAATAATTCAGGGGTATTTAAGCGACGGGCGATCTCCTGTGCAAAATAGAGGTACGGGGGATTTCCACTACTAACCAGTAGGCTGTCCGCATTTAGAACAGCGTCAAGGAGTCGTTCGTGTAACTGAACCTAAGTCACAGGGACCTTTGCTAGCCACAAAATCCAGTGTCAACTCCGTGCGATCTCGAACAACGAGTATTAAGAAAGCGATGCCGCAAGCGAAAGCTCGTATTGCGGTGCACACACTAGTTGCTACTGCAGTTTGGCGAACTATTTCAGATCCGATAGAGATCGTATGATCCACAATGCAGACATGTCGAACATTGCATCACTAGCGATAGAATAGTTTTATATGCCTGATCTTGATCGGCAAACTGCCCCAATTCCTTACAAAGCCTGGCACAATGCAGGTGAATCATGTGTTTGAATGATCTAATCAATCCCTCAAATTTTTTGACTTCCAAGATTTCATGCCGGCGACATATCGTTATGTCATGTTTGCTGAGACTGTAGATGGGATGTTGCGGGATGTTGTTTAGAGCTTGAGCGGCGCTACTAGATGAAATTTATGGAGATCGGAATCGACAAGGATCATGCTCGTTTTCTGGTGAAGCCGACTCCTGCATGTAGCGTAACGAAACTAGTAATGCTGATAAAAAGCATCACGGCGCGAGAGATATTTCGCTTGGGTCCTCATATGAAGAAACAGTTGTGGGGCGGAAAATTCTGGACAGATGGTTATTTCGCCAGCACAGTCAGCCACTATGGAGATGAAAATAAGTAAGGAACTATGTGAAAAACAAGGAGCAGAGTATCAACAAACTAGACGAAGACAAGCAATCAACCCTCTTCTGATACCCCATTGCTTGCGGCGGGGTTATTTATTTTAACTCCAGCAAGACTGGGGAACTACCTTAGTTATTTAAAATAGTGTGATTTTCAAATTTCTAACAAAGTTAGTAGATTTTTCATCGGCCTGCTAAACCATCAAGTAAATCAAGGAAAAGTGATATGGAAAACCGCGCCGTGTCCTGGAGAGCTCTCTACATCAATCTTCCAACCATAATAATCACAAATCCGTTTAACAATTACCAATCCAATTCCTAATCCCTGCGTTTTTTTAGACCCACGAAAAAAACGCTCATAGAGAAAGGGCATAAAAGCTGGTTCAATTCCAATACCTGAATCAGCGATGGATAAACGCTTATCGCTATAACTTATGCGAATAAACCCTTGCTCAGTATACTGAACAGCATTTCGTAGCATATTAACAAGCGATGTGTACAATGCCTGTCTGTTTAAGATTAATACTTCCCCCGATTTAATAGCTACATCCAGGAAAATATTTTTCTGATACATTTCTTCACAAAATGGTTCAACTGCATCAAAAACACACTCGGCAATTGCTACAGGTTCCATTGTTCCCAAAGCTTGCTCACGCGCCAAGAATAACAATGCTTGAACTTGCTCACCCATTCGATTTGATACTGCCTCGATATTTTTTATTCGAGCATAAGTTTTGCTGGATAAATTTTGCTCAGCAAGCAATAATTCACAACTGGTCAAAATTGTTGTAATGGGAGTACGAAGTTCATGACTGATGTTGGCCGTAAATTCCTGCTCACGCTGGAGCATTCGCATGATGCGATATTGATAATCTTCTAAGGTACGGGCAAGTTGAGCCACTTCTTCATCTTGGCCAGGCTGACTCAGTGATACGCAATGCAAATTATTCGTAACCAAGCTTTGTCCACTTTGATTAGCTGGTAACAAACGCTTTACTCGCTCCGCCAAATCGGTCACCTGCTTTACAAGCAAGCCCGCAAGCAAATACCCAATAAAGAAGGCAATCATGACAACGCCGATGAGCGATAAAATAACCAGCAACCTAAATTCGCGCTGCCGCTGCTCATGAAATCCAATTTTGTAAGCAACGAGAAATTTTGTTCCATCAACATATTTCACAAGAACACGTGTTTCTTCATCATGATAAAAAATCTTATGTAATCCATGATCAAGATCGCGCAAGTGGCGTGGTAATTCCGATTCTTCTTTACTGTTACGTATCACGTAACTTTTAAGACTGGATCCTACTTGCGGCGTAAAATTTGTAAGCTGACGAAAATGAAAAATTACATGATTCATTTCAGCCTCTATAATTTGCTGGATATGCGCTTCTTCAATGTCATCAGCAGCAAAATAGAGACTTATAGCGAGTGTACCAACAATGATGGTACTGAAAATTGCAAGGGCAAGCGTTACACGCAGACGAATGCCATATTTAATTTTTATCACTTGAAGTTAGACAGTAACCAAGACCATGAACAGTTTCAATCGGATCATATCCACCAGCTTTCAATAAAGCTCGTCTCAATACATGCATATGACTTCGCAATGTATCACTAGTTTCCAATTCTTCTTCCCAAGCTTCAAGTTCCAATTCTTTACGACTAAATACCCGTCCAGGCTCACTCATTAATAATGCAAGCAATCGAATACATTTTGGTGGCAGCTTAACTTCATTATTTACAAAACGAACCGTTAACGTCTTTGGATCGAAACTAAGATCACCAACACTCAGTTTTCTTACTGCGACTTTACCTTTGTACCGCTTATGCATTGCGATTAAACGTGCTTCTACTTCTTTTAGCGCAAAGGGTTTTATTATGTAATCATCAGCGCCACTTTCAAAACCTATTAATTTATCATCCAGCGTATCACGTGCAGTCAACATTAATATTGGAATATCAATCTGACATTCCTGGCGAAGCTTTCGACACAACGTCAAACCATCCAGATAAGGTAGCTTGAGATCAAGAAGAATAGCATCGAAAGGTTGCGTACTTGCCAGACGAAATCCAGTGGCGCCATCAAGCGCAGCATCGACACTATGACCCCGCGCTTCAAGAAAATCATAAAGATTTGCAGCTATTGCTTGATCATCTTCGATAATGAGGATACGCATAGACTGAAAATATTGGTTGTTTTAGGAAAAATGAACTAATCAGTATGATACTTCCGACTAAGTGTATGAACCGCATTAACAAGAGTCAATGTATTTTCGGGAGGAGTAAACTGAGAAATCCCATGGCCAAGATTAAACACATGCCCCGGACCATGACTATAACTTGCCAAAACTTTTTCAACTTCCGCCGTAATTGTATCCGATGAAGCAAATAATATTGCGGGATCAAGATTACCCTGCAATGCAACCTGATCATTAACGCGACGCCGTGCTTCACCAATATCTATCGTCCAATCAAGCCCAATTGCATCGCATTGACTACTGACCATTTTTTCCAACCACAATCCTCCACCCTTCGTGAAGATAATATTGGGGATGCGCGCACCTTCGTGTTCACGCCTCAATCCCGCAATAATTTGTGTCATATACTGTAAAGAAAATTCTAGATAAGCGGCATGCGATAACACTCCCCCCCATGTATCAAAAATCATGACAGCCTGCGCACCTGCCTCAATTTGCGCGTTGAGATAGGTTGTGACAGCCTGCGCATTTACATCAAGGATGTGATGTAATAAATCAGGACGCTGATACAACATAGTCTTGACTTGACGAAAATCGGTACCGCCACACCCTTCTATCATATAACATGCAAGTGTGAAAGGACTGCCGGAAAAACCAATGAGCGGAACCTGGTCATTTAATGCTTTGCGAATTTGTGAAACGGCGTCGATGACATAACGCAAATGCACATCTGGATCAGGCACAGCAAGAGAACGTATTTCCCATTCTTCACGCAAAGGACGTTCAAATCGTGGTCCCTCCCCTTCAGCAAAATATAACCCCAATCCCATTGCATCAGGTATGGTAAGGATGTCGGAAAATAAAATCGCAGCATCTAGAGGAAAACGTGCTAGTGGCTGCATGGTCACTTCTGTCGCAAAATCAGGATTCTTGCATAAGGATAGAAAATCGCCTGCACGAGCACGCGTTTGGTTATATTCAGGCAAATAACGTCCAGCCTGTCGCATGAGCCATACAGGCGTGTATTCAGTAGGTTGGCGTAGCAATGCTCGAATCAAAGTATCATTTCTTAGTTTTGTCATTGAATGATCTATCTTATTCTTAACGATAATAATGGTTAATAGGGAAAATTCAATTTTTAAGTAGAAATTTTTTTCAATTAATTTTTAATTCCCAAATTAACTGTGTATATTACCAGTGATTGGCTTTTGGTTTGTATGTTTGTATATTTCATATAAGAAATCCTAGAGAAATCACTGGGTAAATTCAATTTTCCCGCTGCCTCGTGTGGTAAGAATCAAGAAAACAAACTGCGTTTATTTAATCCCGGTGTGGGATATAAAGATTTTGATGTTTCTCAATTCATTCAGTAAAATACGTGGTGCCATAGTGTTATTGTTATGTTATGGCAATACTTTTTAAACCTTGCTTCACCGTAGATATGCAAATTAACGGGAAGTTTTACCCATAAGGATATTATGAGACATTACGAAATTGTTTTTATCGTCCACCCAGATCAAAGTGAGCAGGTACCTGCGATGATTAAACGCTACCGCGGGATTGTGACAGCCAGAGATGGAAAGATTCATCGTGTAGAAGACTGGGGGCGCCGTCAACTTGCCTATCTTATTCAGAAAGTTCACAAAGCGCATTATGTCCTAATGAATATTGAATGTAACCAAGAAACGCTGGATGAACTTGAACATTCTTTCAAATTCAATGATGCTGTGCTTCGACATCTTACAATCAAAATGAACCAGGCTGTCACCACCCCATCTATTATGATGCAAGAAGATAAAGCCAAATCATCGACGACTAGCGAGGACCCAGAGGATAATCCGGAGACCGTACAAAGCACAGAAATCGAGGTGGAGGATATATCTGAAAAAACCAGTGCTGAGGCCTAAAAACAGGTAAATTATTGAATTGTAATCAGACTGTCATTTGCGGAAAAATTGTAAGAATTGATCCGTTGCGTTATACCCCTGTGGGGAAAGCAGTTATAGAGTTCGAGATAAGCCATGCTTCAAAGCAGATCGAGGCAAGCATTCAGCGTCAGGTAGCTTGCGAGGTTTTTGCCGTAGCGTTAGCTGATATGGCTAAAAAAATTTGCGATATAGAAATCGGTAGCTTCGTTAAGCTAACCGGATTTCTTGCAAAAAGAAACAAAATCAGCTCTCAGTTAGCATTACATGTAACGCAGATCGATATCTTATAAATATTTAGACATTTTAGGAAACAGGAAAATCACGATGAGATTTACAAGAAATAGAGATAGTAATTTGAAAAATAAAGAAAAAATGGCGAACCGCCCTTTGTTTAAACGCAAAAAGTTTTGCCGCTTTACAGTAGAAGGTATCAAAACGATTGACTATAAAGACATCAACATATTAAAAGACTTTATTAGCGAGAATGGCAAAATCATCCCGGCTCGTATCACTGGAACCAAATCATATTATCAGCGTCAGTTGAATACAGCGATAGAGCGCGCACGTTTGCTTGCGCTGTTGCCCTACACTGATCGGCATTAAGAACTGAGGAGAAATATCATGCAAGTAATACTGATGGAGAAAATTGCAAGCCTCGGACAATTGGGCGACATAGTCAACGTTAAAAGAGGATATGCGCGCAATTATCTGATACCGCAAGGTAAGGCCAAGTGGGCCACTGAAAGTGCGATCGCAGATTTTAAAGCAAGACGCGCTGAGTTAGAGAAAAAACAGGCAGAAGCTATGGCAAATGCTCAGGCGTTAGCAGCAAAACTGGATGGATTGCTTGTACAAATAACTCAAAAAAGTGGAGTAGATGGTAAATTGTTTGGCTCAGTTACCAATGCAAATATCGCCGAGGCACTCAAGGAGCAAGGTTTCTCTATTGACAAATCGGTGATTCGTATGCCAGAAGGTCAGATCAAACAAGTAGGTGATTATCCACTTACCATCGCGTTGCATAGTGATGTATCGGCCCATATTACCGTATCAGTTTTAGGTGAAGCAACAACCTAACCCGAATATTTCACCCGGTCGACCTGGAACATGATGCAAAAACTGATGAACAAGGGCTTCCGGATGAATTTACTCAAATCCAATTTGTGCCATTGACCTTTACGAGCGCAGCGGGTGATTTGGGGTATCTTTCCGCTCCCGCTTCGCGCCAGTAGTCGCAGATATTGGCTTGACGCGGGATACATAAATCTGCTCGTAAAATCGCCTTACCATCGTCCCGCGTCCTAGTGAAGTATCCCAGGTCAGCGCTTTTAATTGTTTTATGAAAAAGGACTGGCAATGGACCTATTTTCTTATTCCCGACATTCAATGATAAAATCTGTTACTTTAGTGTTTGCAGATTCTGTCAGATTCCTATGATTCAATCCCCCCCTAGCATTACTCATAATGAATTAGAGATTTACAAGACTCCACCTCATTCAGTTGAAGCAGAGCAATCAGTATTAGGTGGTTTAATGCTGGATAATCACGCATGGGACAAAATAGCAGATATTATCACTCATACTGATTTTTATCGGCAGGATCATCAGCTCATCTATCATCATATCTGCAACCTCATAGAGCAAAATAAACCTGCTGATGTTATTACCGTCGCGGAATCCCTTGAAAATTCGGCTGAATTACAGAATGTTGGTGGGTTGACTTATATAGGCTCAATAGTACAGAGCACACCAACAGCCGCTAATATTCGCCGTTACGCTGAGATTGTAAGGGAACGTGCCATCATGCGTAAGCTTGCGCAGATCAGTACACAAATTGCTGACTCGGCCTACAATCCGGCAGGACGTTCTGCATCAAATCTATTGGATGAAGCAGAAAGCAAGATATTTGAAATTGCTGAAATTGGCGCACGTGGCAAACAGGGCTTTATCGATATCCAACCTCTCTTAAAGCAGGTGGTAGAGCGCATTGAAATGCTATACAGCCGCGATAATCCGAGTGATGTTACAGGCGTTGCATCTGGCTTTCATGATTTGGATCAGAAAACCTCGGGTTTTCAGCCTGGAGACCTTATTATCGTCGCAGGCAGACCTTCGATGGGCAAAACGGCCTTTTCTCTTAATATTGCAGAGCATGTGGCATTAGAGCTTAATAAACCAGCAGCTGTATTTAGTATGGAAATGGGTGGCGCACAACTCGCTATGCGTATGCTAGGCTCAATAGGAAGGCTTGATCAGCACAAGGTTCGTACTGGACGCCTGGAAGATGAAGATTGGCCAAAGCTTACCCATGCACTGGGTAAACTGAATGATGCACCTATCTTTATTGATGAAAGCGCTGCATTGAATGCTCTGGAGCTTAGAGCCCGCGCACGGCGGCTTTATCGTCAGCATGGAGAACTAGGGTTAATTGTTATCGATTATCTGCAGCTCATGTCTTCACATTCTCCAGGAGAAAATCGCGCTACCGAAATTTCCGAGATCTCACGATCCCTTAAAGCCTTGGCGAAAGAGTTGCAAGTTCCTGTTATAGCATTATCACAGCTTAATCGCAGCCTGGAACAGCGACCCAATCCGCACAAACGCCCAGTTATGTCTGATTTGCGTGAATCTGGCGCCATAGAACAGGATGCGGATGTCATTCTGTTCATTTATCGTGATGAAGTATACAATCCAGATACCCCGGACAAAGGAATCGCTGAGATCATTATTGGAAAACAGCGCAATGGCCCAATTGGAAAAATCAATCTAACCTTTCTTGGTGAATATACACGTTTTGAAAATTGTGCTCGACCTGAGTATTATTAATCAAATAATCAGCTGTTTCGTATTTTTATCAGCAAGAAAAATATTTTTCTGTTAATTCCGATCCAATCGTCGATATTGTATCGCTTCTGCGATATGCCCACTGTTAATCTGCTCACTATCTGCTAAATCTGCGATAGTACGCGCCAACTTCAAGATACGATGATATGCCCGTGCAGAAATGTTCAAACGGGACAATGCATTCTCCAGTAAATGTTTACCCTGCTCATCCAGCTTGCAATATTGATCTATTTCATGCACCCTCAAACCAGCATTGGTACCATTCTGCCGCACTAGTTGATATTGGCGGGCAGCCTCGACACGCGCTCTTATTATACGACTTGATTCACCTACCCTTTGCTGCAGCAAATCCTCTTGCGGTACAGAGGGTACTTCAATCTGCATATCGATACGATCAAGCAAAGGGCCAGAGATTTTTCCACGATAACGCGCTATCTGATCAGGTGTGCAGCGGCATTTCCCCCCATAATGTCCTAGATAACCACAAGGACATGGATTCATTGCAGCGATTAACTGGAACCTTGCAGGAAAATTGGCCTGCCGTGTCGCCCGTGAAATAGTGATTTGGCCCGACTCGAGTGGCTCACGTAGCACCTCTAAGACTCTACGATCAAATTCTGGCAACTCATCGAGAAATAACACCCCGTGCATTGCCAGGGAGATTTCTCCTGGGCGAGGAATACTGCCACCCCCTACCATGGCTACCGCAGAGGCGGTATGATGAGGCGAGCGGAAAGGACGATGTTTCCAGTTTGCAATATCGAAGTGACCGCTGGCAAGCGACTGCATGGCAGCAGACTCAAGCGCTTCTTGCTCCGTCATAGTGGGAAGAATATCCGGAAGACGTTCAGCCAGCATCGACTTTCCTGTGCCGGGCGGCCCAATCATCAATATACTATGACCACCAGCTGCAGCGATCTCCAGGGCACGCTTAGCATGCACCTGACCTTTTACTTCAGTCAGATCTGGATGATAATTTGAATTATCCTTACTGATATTTGTTTCAGAAGGTGTTGTGTGCAGCTGCAATAACTCATGTCCGGTTAAATGCGCACAGATCTGAAGTAGTGATGTTGCAGGATAAACGCGTGCTTCCCTAACCAGAGAAGCTTCCGCAGCATTATGTTGTGGCAGGACAAAACTACGCCCTGATCGTGACGCACCATAGGTCATAGCTAATGCACCATGGATAGGGCGCAATTCCCCGCTTAAAGAAAGTTCACCTACCCATTCATACTGATCGAGTTTATCAGTAGGTATTTGGCCCGTTGCTGCGAGAATACCTACTGCAATAGGTAAATCAAATCGACCACTTTCCTTGGGCAAATCTGCCGGTGCAAGATTGACCGTAATCCGCTGCGCTGGGAATTTGAATTGCCCATTTTGCAGCGCAGCGCGCACCCTGTCTTTACTTTCCTTTACTTCTGTTTCAGGTAATCCGACAATCGTGAAGCTGGGTAAACCATTGGATAAATGGGTTTCCACAGTAACCAGTGGTGCTTCGATACCTGATAGTGCGCGACTATAAAGGATAGCCAGTGACATGAAGAATAAGGAATGCGATAAAAATACCGTCTGTTATCAGAGAATTAATAGGCGCATGACAAGACAGCTAAACAACCAGAAATCTATCTGCCAAGAAATCTTTACTTTAATTGTTAACCTTCATAATTTGTATTGCTTGTAGTGGTATCTGACGTAGTTGTCTTAAGTTGATTCTCCAAGGCAGCAACTTTTTCTTCTAGCTCAGTCAATTTTGCGCGTGTCCGCTTAAGCACTTCTTGTTGCACATCAAACTCTTCACGCGTCACCACATCCAAACGAGAAAGCATACTCGTCAACATGGCGCGCATATTCCTTTCAATATCCTTGGCCGGACTTTGAGCTATAATTTCACTAATCTTGGTGCCGATCTCGTCCAGAACATTTTTGTTAACCATTTTTCTCTCCATTTACATTGGCTGATTACTGAGTAACCACTATATAAGCTTAGTTACGACATTTACAAGATAAAATCGCATACTTCAAACAAATAGGCAACCTGAAAACGAGTGCTAAAAGTTATCACAAATAAAATCGTGTACGGTGATCGCTATCTTTTTCATACAATATTGATTCATGACTCTCGATCGTTTACAACTCCTGGAAACTTGGATAAAAGTAGAGTTTCCCGGTAAATCTTTCAAACTCTCCCCCGCTTCTGCTGATGCAAGCTTCCGTCGTTATTTTCGTATCGTAATGGAGCAGCAATCCATAATTGCTATGGATGCGCCACCACAGCTGGAAAACTGTACGCCATTTCTGCATGCAGCTAAAGTATTTGCTACAGCCAACGTCCATGTACCTGCCATATTTGCCCAGAACCTGACACAAGGTTTTTTGTTACTTTCAGACCTTGGGAATACAACTTACTTGCAAGCACTGGCAACAAATCCAACTACTGCAGATAAGCTTTATGGCGATGCGATCGATGCGCTAATTAGAATTCAACTAATCAGTCAAGCAAATATATTTCCTGAATACGATGCAACACTACTCAGAAGAGAATTAGATTTATTTCCAGAGTGGTACGTTGCCCGACATTTACAAGTAATACTCAATCAAAAGCAAGTCAATGATATGACTGCTATTTTTTCACGCATTCTTAAAAATAATCTTGCTCAGCCCAAGGTATTTGTTCATCGTGATTATCACTCCCGCAACTTGATGATGACTACACCCAATCCTGGTATTCTTGATTTTCAAGATGCAGTCTATGGTCCTATTACTTATGACTTGGTTTCTTTGTTTAAAGATGCCTATATCCATTGGGAAGAAGAGCGCATATTAGACTGGGTCATTCATTACTGGGAAAAAGCACGCAAGGCAGGTCTCCCTGTTACGACTGATTTTTCTGATTTTTACCGAGATTTTGAATGGATGGGCGCTCAACGTCATCTCAAAATATTGGGTATTTTTGCACGACTGTATTATCGAGATCATAAAGAAGCCTATCTCAAAGATATGCCATTAGTCATGACCTATTTACGCAAGACATGTGAACGCTATCGGGAGCTTCATCCATTGCTTACACTATTAGATCAGCTTGAGGGCATACAACCTAATACAAAAATTAGTTATACCTTCTAATAGAATGCCAGGTCATTCCTTTAAAGCCATGATTCTTGCAGCAGGGCGAGGTGAGCGCATGCGCCCCCTTACCGATACATTACCCAAACCGTTGCTTCGCGCCGGGAAACAAATGTTGATCGAGTATCATCTGCAAAATCTGGCACAGGCTGGTTTTAGGGATATCGTCATCAATCATGCTTATTTGGGCCACATGATTGAAGCAGCCTTAGGCGATGGTCAGCGCTATGACATCAATATTACCTACTCAAAAGAAACTACTATACTGGAAACAGCTGGTGGAATCGCGAATGCGCTACCGCTATTAACCAATTACTCAGCAAACCAATCCTTCCTGGTCGTCAATGCCGATATCTTTTGCCAAATAGACTACTCTGCCTTATTACCGGCATTACAACGATTGCAAGGAAATCCTGATGGCGATCTCGCCCATTTGGTTTTGGTCGATAACCCTCCCCATCATCCCAATGGCGATTTTTTTCTGGAGCAAGGACGCCTCACAGCAATGGGGCATCACCAACTCACTTTTAGCGGGATTGGTGCTTACCATCCCTACCTCTTTAACCTGGTCGCTCCTGGAATCGCTACCAAGCTTTCGCCTCTATTACGTCAGGCAATCTCTTCAAATAAAGTTGGAGGGGAATATTACCAAGGGATGTGGATGGATATCGGCACACCAGAACGACTACAATTGCTTACTGCACAATTTTTATGAAAGTACTCTGCTATTAAATTCCACTATGGCCATTCACTTATATCAAGCCACCAATTAAAGATATTAAGTAACGAGTAATTACTTCCTTTAGCCAGACAAGATGTGTAATTGTTATATCGCTTTATAAGTACACTAGAGCTATCACACTCAGCCTAATTTGCCCTCCTCATATACTTAAAAATTTTTACTCCATTATTTAATCTATCAAACTATTTCAATTAACTATTTAATTGCAGCCACATAAGCACCAATTTATTTCATATTTAAATACTTATCTTTTATTTTTTCTAGACATATTATTTATGCTGAAGAAAGAATAAGCTATTTAAATTGATTAATTCCATTAATGATAATAATGGTTAATTCATTAAAAACCATAATATTATTGATGCTAGTCTCAATAATAGTGATCATCTCTAAGCAAAAACTGTCATCCAATTGAAACGAATTAAACATATAAATATGTTTCCTGAAAAGAACATATTTATAAGATAGCTGTTTTTGATATCACAATGAAAAACTCAATAGAAATTTTAAATGAATGAAAGGAGAAAAATTTAACTTATTGTTTAATGGAGGTACTACGATGAAAACAAAGATTTCTTTGACTACTTTGCTGATGGTTAGTTTTTTATCTGCTTGCGCGCAAATGAATCCCGTTTCATCTATGCAGAGTAATGAAATTGGCAATGGTAATCTAAACGCAATTGATCGCAGCAATCACGATGCGTTAGCACAGCATTATGAAAATACTGCAAAAGAGTTACAAGTAAAATTGCAGGAACAGCAGAAACTACTTAAGGAATATGAAGACCATAATTATTATTATGGAAGAAAAGGTCAAAATCTCAACTCACAAACTTCAGCGAAAGTTCGCCATTTGGAGAAATTGATAAAAGAGAATCTGGACGAAGCTGCTATTCACCGGAAAATGGCAAGAGACCAGGAAAAGCGCAACTATACTGATGTGGATAAAAGAGATTTTAGATTCACAAAAGAAGATAAAGTATACTAGCTCGACTTTTGCCAGTGCTTTAGTATTCAACAAGATTTGCCAAAGGGCCTCGTTATAGCAATACTTTCCTGAATGAGCTCGCTCCTGATTATAAAACGTCATCCAGCGATCGACATCTTGGGGAGCTTGTCCAAGCTATAAGATAGCTTGCGACAAAACATGACATCGTACCACCCATTCTTTTTCATGGTTTTATGGAAACGCCCACAAATACCGTTGGTTTGTGGGCTATAGGCCCTAGTTTCGGAATATTCAATATATTCCAACTTTAAATAAAGCTGGCAGGTATGAGTCTACTTTTTACCGCAATAAAGCAAGGAATGACTCAGTCATTGAACAGATTAGCAGCAATCAATGCATTTTTTTCAGTATAAAGTTTGGCAATGGCTGCCGGCTATAGGCAACTTGGGTACCGAGATAGCCAGGATGTTGCGTCTCAATTTTACTCTCTGCTTGCCGTTTTACTTTGGCTATTTCTAGTGCCTGGAGCTGGGATTCCGCTAGAACATGGGTCATCTTGGCTTCCAATGCTTAACAAACGTTCCCTGAAGCATTCCAGATCATGACGTAACCAGATTGAGCGTACGCCACTGCCTGAGACTAAAATCCCTTGGTGTTTTAATTCATTCGCAACCCGATGCTGTCCATCGGCAAGATACTCATACGCCATATTAACGACCGCTTGCTCTTCTCGACCAGTTTCTTACGACTGATCTCATGCAGCGCAAGCTCCCTACCTTCATCATAAAGCTTCTTAAAACGATTAGTAACTATTCCAGCCATAGTCCATCACATTACAGACTGCTTGCACATTGCCTAACTACTTGGCTAACTCCAGCAACCCTAGCTTCGGTTTAGTTATCTCTGATGATTCATTCATTTCCGACATTCCATTATCTTCATGATTAAAAATAATAAAATGTCAGATTAAATCTAATTTTTTACAGATAAAGCGAAATTCCAGCTAAATTAGCATCAATCTAACAATTGATTTAATAAAACAGGCTACCTAACAGTGTTTGACCGTAGCTTGTTTTATAGTGCACCACTAAATTCCTTACCTTCTTAGCAAAACTTTTTCCATCTCTAACTAAATAAATTAAGCTAGCAGGCATGCCATAATGGTATGCCATAATGGTCTTTTTCATTGGATTCATCTCTATTTTTCAAATCAACTGCAAGCCTTAATCTGAAATCGACTGATTTTATATCGAACAGTGTAGAGAGTAATGCAAGAAATAAAATTTAATTTTTCATTACTCGTTTCGTCATCGTAACCAATCTTGTTAGGCCAAATATTTCGCCAGAGCACACGATAAAGGCAAGCAGATTTACGAGCAGACAGATTTGCATAGCCTGCATCAAACCAACATCCGCGACTATTGGTGCGAAATGAGGAAGAAAAGATGCTGGAACTCTCCAGCCAAGATCCTGTTGGATTTTCATAAATCTATCCAGAGGCACTGCTTCATCAGCTTTAGCACTATGTTCCTGCTGGCCTGGTGAAAAATCCAGGTTAGCTCGATGTATTATGCTTGAACAGATATATGAGAAAATAGCGGATAAGAAAATTTCAGTATTCCGGAAATTCGCGCCATATGTATCCCATTACTTCCCGCGAGCACGCGCTCTTCAAGCAACTGGTTAAGCTGGAAAAATCGTCACGGCTACGACGATTAAAAGGTTTGACGTTACTCGATGGAGTCCATCTCATTCAGGTTTATCATGCTAGAGAACAAATACCGCTAAAGTTGATCGTGAGTGAATCAGGATATGACCATGCTGAAATCAAACATTTGATACGCGAATTGAGTAGACAAGCTGGAATCGATACCATAATGTTCAGCGATGCTTTGTTCAAGCAAGTATCCCCTGTCAGAACACCAACCGGTATCCTGGCGCTTATTGCTATTCCCACATGCGAGTCTAATGCAATCGACGACAGTCAGGTATTTTGTGCATTACTGGAAGCCATACAGGATCCCGGCAATCTGGGCTCGATGCTTCGTTCGGCTGCAGCCGCTGGTGTGAATGATGTTTATTTGTCCAACGATTGTGCAGATGCTTGGTCGCCCAAAACACTGCGAGCAGCAATGGGAGGGCATTTCTCGCTAACTATACACGAGCAGTCTAATTTGGTGCAGGTGGCCCAGCAATTTCACGGCAAAGTCATCGCTACGACTTTACAGGCGACCCAGCATCTTTATCAAACCGATCTCAAAGGCCCGGTTGCATTTTTATTTGGCAATGAAGGAGCAGGACTATCGCAAGAAATACTGCGAGCAGTCAGCGAGCGGGTTACAATTCCCATGCCAGGCAATACGGAATCGCTCAATGCTGCTGCCGCAGCCGCCATTTGTTTCTTCGAGAAAGTCAGGCAGCAATATTATTAATGTTTGATTGCCTCATCTAAACTTTAGCTAATGTGTCTTACGTCAATTCGCAGCAGGAAGGAGGAAATGATAGTTTTATACCTAAGCTACCATCCGCCATTGGCTTGGAAGGCTCTAGTCAGTTTTCTTTGTAGTCGGAGCAACTTTCGCGTAGAACGATTAAGCGGTGATCGCTATCTGCGAACGATTAAGCTCAACAATGATACCGGCTGGATTACTGCAAGGCAGGATGCGGTCCACCACCAGATAGATGTGGAAGTATCCCCATCCCTACTACCCTGTTTAACTCAGCTACAGACTCGTTTACGCATTTTATTTGACTTGGATGCGAACCCAGTAGTTATTGAAGCTCATCTCAAACACGACAAAATATTGAAGCAACTTATTACTCATAGCCCTGGTTTGCGCGTTCCTCGCACCCTGGATACCTTTGAGCTGAGCTTACGGGCGATACTAGGGCAGCAAGTCACCGTCAAGGCGGCCACTACCCTGTTCGGGCGTTTTGTTGCAACTTTTGGTAAACCAGTCGATACGCCATTTCCTGAACTGGATCGCACTGGACCAGTAGCTAGCGCGATTGCTAATGCAAGGCTGCAAACAATTATCGATCTTGGCTTAACACAACGCCGCGCCTCAACTATTCACCAGCTCGCGCAGAAAGTAGCCGAGGGAACACTGGGGCTGGAGCATGGTGATCCGGCTCAGATAATCGAACAGTTGCGTGAATTGTCGGGAATCGGCCCCTGGACTGCCCAATACATCGCTATGCGCGCTTTAGGAGATTCCAATGCAATTCCAGCGTCAGACTTAGGGCTAATACGCGCTTTACAAGTGGAAAAGCCAGGGGAAGTTCTATATCGTACAGAAAAATGGCAACCTTGGCGCGCCTACGGCGCAATCCATTTGTGGCATCATTTAAGTGCAGGAGGTTAAACAATGAATTATTACACGATCATGGAAAGTCCTGTCGATCCGCTCTTACTCATGAGTGATGGCGAACACCTTACTGGTTTATATATGGATGTGCAAAACTACCTGCCGTCCATGAAAGAAAACTGGATTTATGAACCAACTCCCTTTGCAGAAGCCATCTCCCAATTAAAGAGCTATTTTGCAGGAGAGCTGTGTCAATTTGATCTCCCGCTAAAAGCATCCGGGACAGCTTTCCAGGAAACTGTTTGGCAATTGCTGACGACCATTCCTTATGGCGAAACTGTCAGCTATAAAAGTATTGCCGAGCGCATTCACACACCCAAAGCAGTGCGTGCAGTAGGTTTGGCAAACGGCAAGAACCCTATTTCTATTATCATACCTTGTCATCGTGTCATCGGCGCTAACGGCAAGCTAGTCGGCTACGGTGGCGGCCTGCACCGTAAGCAGTGGCTATTAGCCCATGAAGCAAAACAAGGTGAGCTACTGCCAAGATAAAACTGGCCCCGCCATTGTGATGAAATTAATCAGCCACCAGCAAAACTACAGAGCAGATAAACCAGAGAGGGCATGCTAACAGCTTCGCACGTTGGCAATTAATATCAGATCAAACTTGCTCACACTTCATAAGGCTCAGGATCTTCGGCTAAGGGTGATTCTGGTCCTATTGAAGTAGTTGTCATAGCGCTACTGCTTACCGCTCCTGGAATTCTGGGCGTATTGCAAACCACATCGGCATTTTGTGCACGATGACGCAAGGCGTGATCCATCAGTACCAAGGCCAGCATGGCTTCAACGATAGGAGTAGCACGTATGCCGACACAAGGATCATGCCTGCCATGTGTTTCGACAATTACCGGCCTGCCTGCCTTATCGATAGAGCGTCTCTCCAGACGTATGCTAGATGTCGGTTTAATTGCCACATTGACAGTAATTGGCTGCCCCGTGGAAATACCGCCTAGAATACCGCCAGCGTTATTGCTCAGAAATCCCTCGGGTGCCATCTCGTCCGAATGCTCGGTTCCTTTCTGACTGACACTAGCAAATCCTGCACCAATCTCTACACCTTTGACGGCATTGATACTCATCATTGCATAAGCAATTTCTGCATCGAGACGATCATAAACGGGCTCCCCCCAGCCAACGGGCACTCCCTTAGCGATGACGCTGATTTTTGCGCCCACCGAGTCACCAGATTTTCGCAGACGATCCATAAAATCCTCGAGCTCCGGCACGATACTGTTATCTGCCGCAAAGAATGGGTTCTGATTCACATCATTCCATTGTTTAAAAGGGATGATGATAGGCCCCAACTGCGCCATATAGCCACGAATGATGACGCCATAGGTTTCATGCAACCATTTCTTGGCGATTGCAGCCGCTGCAACCCGAACTGCAGTCTCGCGTGCAGATGCGCGCCCGCCCCCACGGTAATCACGAATACCGTATTTCTGCCAATAGGTGTAATCCGCATGGCCGGGGCGAAATACATCCATGATTTTGCTGTAATCCTTGCTGCGCTGATCCTCGTTACGAATCAGCAAAGCAATCGGTGTGCCGGTTGTTTTACCTTCAAACACACCCGAAAGAATTTCTACCCGATCAGCTTCTCGCCGTTGTGTAACGTGGCGCGAAGTGCCAGGTTTGCGCCGATCCAATTCTTGTTGTATAAATTCTTCTGATAAAGCCAATCCTGGTGGACATCCATCTACTACACAACCAATCGCCGGGCCATGCGACTCACCAAACGACGTGACACAAAAAAGTTTTCCTAGCGTATTCCCAGACATTCTCTTTTTCTCGTTAAATCGGTGGTCCAAGTCTAACATATGCTGGTGTGGATTTTTACTGTTGCTCACCGGCGAATACTTTTATACAGATACTTGTGACTGAATTTCTTTCTTAGCCGTGCACCTCTAGGTAGAATGATACTTACGAATAAAAGTTATTATCTAATTGATGTTATTGAGTTGAAAGAGGAGCAATCATGAATACAGCGGAAGTCAAAGCGTTTCTCACTAATTTACAAAAAAGAATCGTTGCAGGATTAGAACAGTTAGATGGCAGACCTTTCCTGCACGACGCCTGGGAACGTCCCGAGGGAGGCGGTGGATTAAGCTGCGTGATTGAAGAAGGTAATATATTTGAGCGAGGCGGGGTCAATTTTTCTTATGTCCATGGCAATGGCTTACCTGCATCAGCCACTGCCGCGCGGCCTGAATTAGCTGGCCGTTCATTTGAAGCTACCGGAGTGTCACTGGTCTTGCATCCACGCAACCCCTATGCTCCCACCATACATATGAATGTACGATTTTTTGAAGCTAAAAAAGAAGGATCAGAACCCGTTTGGTGGTTTGGTGGTGGCATGGATTTAACACCGTATTATGGCTTTGAAGAAGATGCCATTCATTTTCACCAAACCTGTAAAAATGCACTTCAGCCTTTCGGTGATGCATATTATCCTCGCTTCAAAAAATGGTGCGACGAGTATTTCTACTTAAAACATCGCAAAGAACCACGCGGCATTGGTGGTATTTTTTTTGATGATTTGAATCAACCTGATTTCACCACCTGCTTTACTCTAATACAGAGCGTTGGAGATCATTTTTTATCCGCCTATGTTCCGATCCTGGAAAAACGCCTCAATACACCGTATGGTGAGCGTGAGCGTGATTTTCAGGCCTATCGTCGCGGACGCTATGTCGAATTCAATCTAGTTTGGGATCGAGGAACGTTATTTGGATTACAAACAGGCGGACGCACTGAATCGATCCTAATGTCTTTGCCTCCAATCGTCAAATGGCGCTATAACTGGGCTCCTCCAGCAGGAAGTACAGAAACCGCACTCTATACTGATTTCTTGATTGGCAAAGATTGGGTTAAATTTTAGGAAAAATTCTGGTTGAACACTTTGTTGATATCGTGTTTAGTTTTCCTCTCGCGATCCAACACAAATGTGAACTTTTAGATTATAAGCAAGACAATGTTAAGAAAGGCCAGCCAGATAACTCACGATCATTGCATATTGTGCTACCGACAAATTCTCTGCCCGTAAACCGGAATCCAAGGATAAAGCATCAAAATCTTCAGGCTTAAGATAATCACGCAAAGTATTGCGCAATGTTTTGCGCCGTTGTGAGAAGGCAGCCGATACGATTTGGGCAAATAATGGCTCTTGGTCAGCAGGGACAATGGGTTGCGTCAATGGACGCATGCGCACAATAGCTGATTGTACTTTCGGGACAGGACGAAACGATTCTGCCGGAATCATCAGGATTTGTTCCATTTCAAAATGATTCTGCAGCATGACAGATAAACGCCCATAATCTGGAGTAGAGGGAATAGCTACCATGCGCTCGACTACTTCTTTTTGCAACATAAAATGCATATCGACAATATAAGAACAGAATTGACTGAGATGGAACAAAAGGGGGGTAGAGATATTGTAGGGTAAGTTGCCGACGATGCGTAAGCGGTTACCCAATTGAGAAAAATCAAACTTCAATGCATCTACTGAATGGATAGTTAATTTCTCTTCAGTAAATTCCTGACTTAGATGCTTGACGATATCCCGATCAATTTCTATGGCATAAAGATGGTCCACAATTTGCAGTAATGGCCGCGTCAATGCACCTAATCCAGGGCCAATCTCAACAAGTCGATCTCCCCCCCTGGATGGTCGGATGGCGTGAATGATTTCAGCAATGATCTCGGGGTCGATCAGAAAATTCTGACCAAAACGCTTGCGCGGAATATGCTTCACAATCTAATAAAAATACGTAAGCTTAGGCTGGTAGTAACTGTGTTATGGAATTTCAGGGTTGTTGCCGAGCACACTGCTTTTGAGCCAGCATGATTGCCATTTCTATGGCGGCTCGTAAACTACCCGGATCAGCTCGCCCCGTTCCAGCCAAATCAAGGGCAGTGCCATGGTCCACCGACGTTCGTATGATAGGTAGCCCCAGAGTGATATTAACTCCCGTGCCGAAGCTTGCGTACTTAAGCACAGGCAATCCTTGATCATGATACATGGCAAGAATGCAATCATAATCCTTCAGTCGTGCTGGATTGAATAACGTATCGGCTGGCAAAGGCCCAAGCAAGTTCATGCCTTCAGCACGAAGTTTGGTCAACACTGGAATGATGATGTCGATTTCTTCACGGCCCATATGTCCTGATTCGCCTGCATGAGGGTTGAGCCCAGCAACTGCAATGCATGGGTTATTGATAAAAAAACGATTAACCAGATCATGATGGATGATGCGTAGTTTCTGCTCCAGCTCTTCAGGCGTAATTGCCGCAGCGACTTCTTTCAAGGGCAAGTGCGTGGTCGCAAGTGTTACCCGCATGTTACCACCCACCAACATCATAACTACCTGACTTTGCGTCATTTCTGCCAGGTATTCGGTATGCCCTGTAAAAGGTATGCCCGCCTCGCTGATAATCCCTTTGTGAACCGGTGCTGTCACCATGGCATCAAACATTCCATTTTGACACCCTTCTACAGCATATTGCAGCGTTTTGAGTACATAGCTTGCGTTCGCTGGATCCAGTCTACCAGAGGAAACAGATACGTTTACCGGTACATGTATGATTTGGAGGCTACCAGGTTTATGCTCACTGAAATGAGCAGAGGGTCTTTCGATTAATTCCAAAGGAAGCTGTAACAATGCTGCGCGCTGCTGCAGCATGTCACGATCAGCAATGACCACGAGCTGACAAGACAAAGCTTCCTGCGCGATTTGAATACACAAATCGGGGCCAATGCCAGCTGGTTCACCTGCCGTCAATGCAAGTATGGGCATTGTTTTCATCGAATGGCTACTGCTAAATATCTTCGGCTCGATATTCGACATAAGCCTGATCGCGTAGCTGCTGTAACCACTCCTGCATCACCATTTCTGCTTTTCTTCCATGGATCGCTTTGCGTGCAGTTTGGCGTTGCTGCTCATTACTGACATCTTGTGATCGACGCTCAATTACCTGAATTAAATGCCAGCCAAACTGGGATTTTACAGGGGAGCTGATCTGACCAGGTAAAAGCGCATTCATAGCCTGGTCAAATTCAGGAACGGTATCGCCAGGAGAAAGCCAACCTAGATCTCCGCCCTTTGAGGCACTGGTATCTTCAGAATGAGCTTTCGCCATTTCTGCAAAATTAGCGCCATTATCGATGCGGTCTTTGATCTGCATTATCATGCGATGCGCATCATCTTCTGATACCAGCTCGCTGATTTTGACAAGGATATGACGGACATTCGTTTGATCGATGATAACCACTGGGGTTTCCTGCGGACGTCGACCCAATAACTTAAGAATATGAAAACCAACAGGACTCTGAATGATGGGCGTCACTTGACCAGGTTGCATGCTCACCAGCATTTCTGCAAAAGAGGGCCCCATCTGCATGATAGGTCGCCATCCAAGGTCTCCTCCCTGCATGGCATTGGGTGCATCGGAGAATTCTGCTGAGACTTGCGCAAATTCAGCACCTTCCAGCAATTTTCTCATGGCAGTCTCTGCGCGCTGACGCTTTGCTTCAATCTGTGTTGAATCCATTTGTTCCAAGATCTGGATCAGAATATGTGCAACATGATATTCATCGTTACCGATCGATGAGGTTTTCTGAGTACGCAGAAAATTATCTATCTCTCCTTCTGTTACATTAACACGACTGTTTACCTCGCGTTCTTTTAGTCGGGTCATAAGGATTTCATTATGTATCTCATCGCGGAATTGGCTTAAACCAATACCATCCTGTTCAAGTGCAGCATAGAATTCCCCCATCGATAATTTATTTTCCTTGGCGATATTGC
Source organism: Nitrosomonas sp. Nm33 (assembly GCF_900107265.1). Taxonomy (GTDB): domain Bacteria; phylum Pseudomonadota; class Gammaproteobacteria; order Burkholderiales; family Nitrosomonadaceae; genus Nitrosomonas. The sequence goes on from NZ_FNPJ01000015.1 coordinate 45,106, forward strand.
GCATCGTTTTGTCAAGTTCACTATCACTAACGGATATACCCAGTTCTTTCGCACGTTGCAACTGGGCTCTCGTAAGGATGAGACGTTCCAATAACTGTTTCTCCAATACATCAAAAGGTGGAAGTTGTATTCTTTGTTTCTGCAACTGCCTGATAGTATTTTGTATCACATCATTGAGCTCAGTGCGTGTAATGACTTCTTCATTAACGACAGCAACAATATGATCGATTGGAATCATCTGAGTGAGGGCAGCAGTTTGTTGTGCCGCAGTTTTCCCAGTTATTGCCATGATGGTTAGTATCAACATAATCTGACAAGCAAAACCTGTCTTGTTAATAAGATGATCAGCGATCCTGCATATACTTTTCACAATTCCCATTTATTCCGATTATTGGTAAGTATTAATCTAATTTAGTACTGCTCGCTTGTTTGTGCATAGCCTGGAATACCCTGCCGTAGTACCCGTAATGGATTATTCCCTATTCGCATCAGGCCATTTAATTCGAGTTGGACAAAAAATGCCGTAGAAGTTCTCTCCGTTGAGGCAACAAACCGGTTTAGCACCATACGTAACGTCCAGCAACATGCATTGTATTCTATTCCTACCAGTCCAGCTAAAAGCTTATCATCCTTCAACGAGTAGTTGACGCTTGCCATCCCCTGCCAGTTTTTCAGGAATGGCCATTGAGTTGATGCATCGACTTGCTCCAGACCCGCCCCTGGTACTGGAAATAATAAACTGCTGCTCTGTATCGCTCCTGGGACCCCTCGAGTATAGCGATAGCCTAGATTGATTATTTTTCCAGGCTCTGGGTGATAGCTCACGCCGGTACGAATTTTTTCTGTGCGAAATTCACTTTCATCGAGCTGAACACTGGTGTCAGTCGTAATCACCGGTGTAATTCTTCCTGAAATAGCTGCAATAAAATCTGATTTATTACTTGTTGTTTGTTGCGTACTGAGTACTACGTCGCGTTCATGAAAACGTACTCGCTGACCTACCGCAAGCCGCAATCGCTCATTACCAGTTGAGGATTCTATTAGACGTGAGGTCAATGCCAATGTAATCTCATTGGCATCATTGATCCGGTCATGACCGCTGAACCGGTTTTCAGTAAAAATCTGCGCAAAACTGAAATCCATCTCCGCCGATTCAAAATTGGGGAAGATACGGTCATCCTGATTGCGAAATGGGACATAGAGGTAATAAATGCGTGGCTCGAGCGTTTGCACAAAATTCTCATTTCTGAATTTGGTATCCCGCTCAAATACCACCCCGGAATCGAGGCTGAATAGCGGTACAGTACGAACAAGATTGGTACCTGCATTGTCACTTACAGGCTCATTTAAATCGTAACGAGTGTGATGCAAACTCACTTTGGGTTTGACATAACCAGATGCCGTTTGCAAAGGCATGCTAACACTGGGAAAAAGTACTAAGCGCTGCCCATCGGCCAGGTTTATTCGTTGCCCATTGGGTAAGCGTTGGGCTTCGAAAAAAAAGTTCGTCCAGATACTCGTAAAATCAAAATCCAATCCATAAACATCACGTTGTGATGCTGTCAAGGTGAACTGAGGCAAACGCTTGTAGGGCGGGGTAATGATGTTTCCAGGGTCTTGAAGCGTTTGGAAGCTCTGAACAAGCGCGTTAAAGCTTATCACATTATTAAGGCCAAGACTAGTAGTATATGTAGTAGTCGCCTGCTGTAAAAGGTTGGTTCTGGAAGTGAGGTTTATGTTAGTGCCGAGATCACGAAAAAAATCACGATCAGAAACGAGACTATAGTCGACATTACCCGACCAGCCACTACCCAGATATTGAGCATGTTTCAAGAAAACACCATAACGAGTTTTATTGGTGATCAGATCATCAGGCAATATATCGAGAAGCGCCTGCCCTCCCAGCGTTTCACCCATATAGCGAAACTCATTTTCGAACATTATGCCGCGCTTACTCATAGCACGTGGCGAAATCGTTGCATCGTAATTAGGCGCGATGTTCCAGTAAAAAGGCAAGGAAACTTCCGCACCGCTTCGCGCCGTATTACCCATAACGGGTGCAAGAAAGCCTGTTTTTCGTTTGCCACTAAAGGAAAAATTCATCCACGGCAAATAAAGAAAGGGGACATCCTTGAATGCAACACTGACATGGCGTGCAGTACCTATTTCTTTCTCTTGATCAATTTCCAAATCTTCCGCTCGGATGAACCAATCATTGTTTTCGATTGGGCAAGTGGTATAACTACCCTTTTTTAGCCGGTAATGATCTTCTCCTTCAAACAAAAATAAACTCCCGTTCCCACGCCCGCCTCCTTCTTTTAAATAATAACTCGGCTGACTCATCTCTCCAATTAAGCTTTCAAGATTCAGCCTGAGATTAATTCCTTCCAGTACATCGTTCTCTCGTTCAAGCCGTACTTTACTTTCAACCACCGTATCTTTTGTAGCAGGAAAATATTTCATATGCTCGGCTGAGATAACTTGATCGCCGCGCTGCAATTTAGCCTTTCCTATGGCTTCTATTTCTTGACGAGGGTAACCTTTCATTAGGTCAGCTTCGATAAATACCGGTAGATTCTTTTTTGAGTCATCCAACTGTTCGGCTGCAATCACGACAGATGAACTGAGTACAATGAAAGAAACGAGAATTTGAATAAAATAATTGTTCATTACACGTGTAGTCACCCTGAAAATCTTTTTTCAGGCGATGCTTGCTATAGTCAGGTTTTCAGCCTATCCACATCATGGGGATGATATAAAGGTGAGATTAAGATTATCATTTCACATCATGAGCATTAAGTGAAAGTTCTCAATTTGGTTTCATCAAGTAAAAGAGTATTATTTTAGCTGACAAAATTTTTTTCATGTCCGATCTTGCTACTATTTTTTCTGAGAATGGCCTGCTATCCCATACCATACCAGGATACCGGGTTCGTACTCAGCAATTGCAAATGGCGCAAGCCATTGAAAATACGATTGAACATCATGGTGTGCTGGTAGCAGAAGCCGGTACCGGTACCGGAAAAACATTTGCTTATCTGGTACCCGCCTTATTGATGGGCGGCAAAGTGATCATCTCCACCGGCACTAAAACATTGCAAGATCAACTGTTTAATCGGGATATTCCTACTGTTCGTGCAGCACTGAAAGTCCCTGTCACTGTTGCGCTGCTGAAAGGTCGAGCTAATTATATCTGCCATTACCATCTGGAAAGAACATTACAATCTGATCACCTTAGTTTCGCATCACGTGAGGAAGTCAAATATCTAGGACTGATCGAACGCTATGCCAAGACGAGCCATCATGGTGATAAAAGCGGGCTCAGCAAAGTTCCAGAGAATGCGGCCATATGGCAGCATGTGACTTCCACACGAGATAACTGCCTCGGTTCAGAATGTCCGAGTTACAAGCAATGCTTTGTTATGGAAGCACGCAAACGCGCGCTCTCAGCTGATATTGTCGTGGTCAATCATCATTTGTTCTTTGCTGATGTGATGTTGCGCGATGAAGGGCTATCAGAGCTATTACCTGCCTGCAATACGGTCATCTTTGATGAAGCACATCAATTACCAGAAGTTGCCAGTCTATTTTTTGGTGAATCGGTCAGTACCAGTCAATTGTTGGAGCTTGCGCGAGACACCGAAATTGAGGCCTTGCTCAATGCCAAAGACTTTACTCCTCTCCCTGAAGCAGTGGTTGCCATGGAAAAGGCAACCCGTGATTTACGTTTAGCCATAGCTGGAGAAAACACACGCCTGCCGTCTGCTGCAGTGATGCAAAATACTGACTTCAAGGATACGCTCGCTATTCTACAGGAAAAACTCACGCTACTTGTCAGTTTGCTTGAGAATCAAGGAGTTCGCTCACAAGGGTTAGAAAACTGTTGGCGCCGGGCTGCTGCTATTCTTGCCAGTATCAAACGCTGGTGCGAGCAGATTGAAAACGAAGGCTATGTCCGCTGGGTGGAAACGTTCAATCATGCCTTGCAGCTCAATGCTACACCATTGTCTATCGCTGAAATATTCAATAAACAATTAAACGCTTCGCCACGTGCGTGGATATTTACTTCGGCAACTTTGGCAGTCAAAAATGATTTTTCCCATTACCATCAGGCGATGGGGTTAGCAACGGCTCAGTCAATCTGCTGGAGCAGTCCATTTAATTTTTCGAATCAGGCTCTGCTCTATGTTCCTGTTCAACTCCCTAATCCCAATGACCGCAACTATACCGAATGCGTCGTCAAGGCTGCATTGCCAGTACTGCGAGCAAGTCGTGGTCGTGCCTTCTTTTTATGTACCAGCTTGCGCGCGATGCAGCAGGTTTATGAGTTATTACAGGCAACATTCGAGTGGGAGCAGCTTGATTTTCCGCTATTGCTGCAAGGCCAGGGATCACGCACCACGATGTTAAACCGCTTCCGTGAGTTAGGAAATGCCATTCTCATCGGCAGTCAATCTTTCTGGGAAGGGGTCGATGTACGGGGTGAAGCGCTCTCAGTGGTGATCATCGACAAGTTACCATTTGCCTCACCGGACGATCCGGTACTCTCAGCACGCATCGAAAAAATCAATAAAGAAGGTCGCAATGCCTTTATGGAATATCAACTGCCTCGCGCCGTCATCAACTTGAAACAAGGTGCCGGACGCCTCATTCGGGATGAGAATGATCGCGGTGTATTGATGATCTGTGACCCACGTCTGATCACTCAATCCTATGGCAAGCGCATCTGGCAGAGCCTGCCACCCATGAAACGTACCCGCAATTTAGCTGACGTAGAAACTTTTTTTGCTGAAAAGACTGCTCAGGGGAATCCTGAGTAAGTCGCCGAGCAGGATGAAGTGCAAGACAGGCGAAGTGCTAAGAATTTAGTGTGAACCAGCAACACCGTTTACACTCAGTTTGTCGAAGTATGAACAGACTCTAGTCTAGCACTCAATAAGCGCGCTAACCCCTCTGCACCTTGCCGCATTACCTGGTGATGATTCCATCTAAACAAAGGCCGCGCAAGCGGGGCTATGAGATTCATCCACAACTTATTAATACGCACCTGCCACTCATAGCACACTACAGTCACACCATTTTCATGAAAAAAATTCCACCGTCCAATTCCCATTACTTCACCGCTGACCTGTCCCTCTATTAACGCAAACGGCACAACGTGCGTTATGAGCATATCGAAAGTAAGCCGATAAGGAATTCGCCCTCTCCAGATAAAACGATGCATACTCCCTACCCCATTCGCATCGCCAATAACAAGTTTTTCCACTTTTTTACAGCCCCGCCACCATGTAGGCCAATCAAGGCAATGGGTAATAGCGTCGCACACCTCAGCTAAAGGAGCACTGATACGCCATTCCGTGACAAATTGGAATTCTGTCACGATTACTTTATTGATCGAAAAAAACAAAGAAAAATTTTAGACTTAACTGATATTTCGTCATCTTATTCCATTTCTAACGTGAGTTCGACATAAGAATCACAACCCTACAAGTGGAAGAGCTTGAGTGAATCTGATATTAAGTGAAGGTTTCTTCTCGCGGAACGTGTAAGC
>NZ_FNPJ01000065.1 GCF_900107265.1 Nitrosomonas sp. Nm33
AATTCGAGCTCTAGGCCGCCATTTGGTAAGGGTCATCTGGTCAATGACCAAGCAAGGGAGAAAATACGAAACTCGGTAAATAGATTACAAAAATCCCTTGAAAATTTAAATGGGATGTTCAGTCATTGCATCTTACAAAATGAATGAATTAACCGACTAACAATACTGTAATGAACATTAAAATACGCTGCAATTTCAAACATTGTGTAATGTCTCGTTTTGAAATTCCGGTCTAATCGGGCGTGCCATAAAACCATTCTTCTCCTTATTCATTTATCGCTACGTATCATAAATGCACTTCATGCACTATACAATGACTGACACCTTTTCCAGACTTCCCTCAGAAAATAGGGAGTTTTGCAAAGGTCTCTTCTGGTGTGGCGCACGCGATCAGGGCGACGTCTGGCACATCAATAAGCCGATCAAGAACGATCTGCACCCCACCATGAAGCCAGTGGAACTAGTAGAACGTGCTATCCTAAATTCAAGCAAAAGCCGCGATATCGTACTTGATCCGTTTGGTGGTTCAGGAACGACGTTAATCGCCGCTGAGAAATCAGGACGTCAAGCTCGCCTGATGGAGCTCGACCCGAAGTATGTGGATGTGATTGTGCGCCGTTGGCAGGAATGGACCGGGAAACAGGCCATTCGCGAGTCGGATGGCGTCTTGTTTGACGATCAAGCAGCAAACGATTCTTCTACGATCTCGCAGTGAATCACAAAGTCCGTTAAGTAAGGAAGCCTCCGTGGGATGCCGTAGTCCTTGCTGGTTTGGCGTCCAATCTTCCAACCCATCCACACTGCTGTGTGGCTGCGTTGATCGCATCAGGGAGAGTCTGGCCCGCGTGCAGTTGATTTAAAACGTCGTCTGCAAAGTGGCGCCCAAACCGGCTGTCAAGAAAAAGCCGTGCCGATTCGAGTGGTTGGTTGGTGGCATCTGCAATTGCAATCATGGCCAGAGGCCATGCTTCATTGGTGTGCTTCTCCATCGTGCCCCAAAAATCCCAGGTTTCATTCTGGGTGGGAGGAATTTGTTTAGTTATGTTCATCTTTAATTCCTGTGGTTGCGACAGCCCTAGTAACGCTCTTTTCGATTAAGAAGCCAAGCTTTTTTGGTTTTTGTTCGATTTTAATGAAAATAAAGCCTAACCGGTTATACTGCGTGCTTTTCAACCAACAGGAGCATCTTGAGCATGTACAAAATGGAATTGATTGAACAAATTGCCGCACAGGCAGAGATACCCAAAACCACCGCCACCAAGGCATTGAATGCCATGATCGACAGTGTGGTCGCAACGGTCGCTAAGGGTGACACCGTGGTGCTCCCTGGCTTTGGTACTTTTAAATCTACTAAGCGTGCAGCTCGCACTGGCCGAAATCCGCAAACTGGTGCACCATTAAAGATTGCTGCCAGCACAGTACCAAAATTCACAGCTGGAACCATTTTCAAGAAAGCAGTAGCCACAACAAAGAAAAAGAAGAAGTAACCTGAATTTAAACAAGAATAAACAGAGAGCGGCAAATGCCGCTCTTCTGATGGAACTCGACCTGAAGTATGTGAATGTGATTGTGCGTCATTGGCAGGACTGGACAGGAAAGCAAGCCACCCGTGAATCGGATGGCTTGTTATTCAGCTTTGCGAACTAGATCAGGTGGCTCGCAGTGCATTCAGCTCCTTGACCAACTCGTTCTTAGCTTCTAGCAGAGACATCGCTTTAAATTTCCAATAGCCTCCACGATCAATTGCTGAAATTTGCTGATGCTTGATCGCCTGGTAGAAGTAGCCAATATCCTGAATGAGAGCCGATTCTTGGCTTCCATCTACCAGCCTAAACTCGGCATTTAGTTGCCGAATCAAGTGTTCAAAGTTCAGTGCACCCGCTTGTTCCTCGAGCGCTAACGCGTAGTTAGCGATGTGCATTTTCGCCAGCTGTAGCCGCTGGCCTGTGATTTGTCCAATCATGTGAATTCCTCCAAAAGAAACGCCACATGGCGCTCGCTTTATATGGGAGTATCTCTACAAATTTCAAGAACCAATCCGGTAGACCCTTTCATCGCCCGGTAACTTGTCCGTGTGTCAAAAGGCGTCAGTCATTGGAAAAGGTGTCAGTCATTGTATAGTGCATGAAGTGCATTTATGATACGTAGCCATAAATGAATATGGAAAAGAATGGTTTTATGGCACGTCCGATCAGACTGGAATTTTCGAATGTTTTATACCATGTCATGTCGAGGGGGACGGTGGAGAAGCTATTTTTGCTGAAGATGAGGATAGACGGCAGTTTCTTGATTTATTAGCAGAGCTCATAATACGCTATCAAGCAATATGTTATGCCTACTGCCTGATGGATAATCACTATCATCTTTTGCTGGAAACGCCCAAGGCAAACCTATCTCAAATATAATGTTTATTACAGTACTGTCAGTCGGTTAATTCGTTCATCTTGCAAGATGCAATGACTGACACCTTTTTGAGCAAACATCACAGATTTTCTGGCGCAATGCGCTTCACTTATTGGGTCCTAAAAAAGACCAACTCAGCTGAACAGTGATGCTTAGCGCAAATAAGGCGGGATAGGTTCTCCAAAAAACTCGCGCATTAAAAAATTTTCGAGCCCCTCACTATCTCCTGGGCGTGCGGACAGGACAACGACACGATTAAGGCGAGGTGATTCCCAGTTAAAGTCTTCCTGATGATACTGACGAATCAGCTGGATCATCCTGCGTATGATTGCACGTTCAATATCGCCGTCCGGCCCTGCTTTCACTTCAATTAATTCCCGCCGTGGATTGCTGTCGCCGGTTGTCCAGGCGCGAAACGTGAATTGCGCATAGCGTGGGCCAATTTTGATAATCTGAAAAACGCCACTGGTACCGGGCATTTGCAGGTTGCGTTTGACTGTCGCCATCCTGATCTCTTCCGCTGAGGGCTGTGGCTTCGGGTTAATATTTTTGCTGTTCTCAATCCCATCAAAAATACCAGCCGGACGGCTTTGTTGTCTTCTTCTCTGATTAATATACTCCGATAAATCGACCGGTGCGGCGGCATCCTTTTTTTGTGGAGCCTCAGTTCTGGATTCTTTCCTGGGTGGCGTAGCTTTTGCCGTTTCAATTGCATCCTTCTTGACAGGCGGTGGCTTGGGTGGAGTGCGGGGCCGGGGGCGTGGAGGCGGCGGCATTACCAGCTCCGGTGCTATTTTTGCTTGTTGTGCTTCATTCTGGGGTTGCGTCTCGATACCTTTGCGTGGTGGCGGGACGGACTCCTGTGGCTGTGCGAGTTCCGGAAGCTCCAGAAATTCCGCTTCGATTGCGTCGGGAATATCAATACTGACTTTGATTTCGGGCTCCGTCAGGAAAAAACCGACTGCCCAGATGGCGATCAGCCAAAGCAGCACCGCCAGCGGCAGCGGCCACCAGAGACGAATTTCCCTTGTTCTGGAGCTGTTCATCACTATGGACTTTATCAAACTGTTAAGGGATATAGGAATTACTTATGCTGAACCGCGATCAGAAAATGCTGCACGCCTGCATTCCGCGCCCGGAGCATCGCTTGAACCACAATGCCTTGTGGCGCTTCATTATCTGCTGATACGATCAATTTTTGCCTGGCATCCTCAAGCAGCGGTTTGAGCGTGGTAGCCAAGGTATCGAGGGTAACGGATTCCTTATTGATAAAAATTTCACTGTCCTTGGTCAGTGTTAAAGTCACCGGTTTTTCGGCACTGAGTTTCTCAGCTTGTCCTTCAGGTAAGTTGACTTGCAGAGAATCCAGATTCTGCATGGATAACGAAGCCAACATAAATGTCGCAAGTAGAAAGAACATGACATCAATCATGGGAATAATCTGAATATAACCCTTTCGGGGTGTTCTGGATTTACGCAGTTTCATGGGTGCTTTCCTTTTGATCCAACCGGATATGATCGATCAGGCGCGTGCCGAGGCGTTCCATTTCATCCATGGTTTGTGATTGTAAGCGTGAGAAGTAATTGAATCCAAACAACGCAACCAGCGCGATGATCAAACCAATAACGGTTGCAATGAGCGCTTCGGCAACGCCACCTGTCACCGCAGTGGGGTTGACGATGTCTTCGCTGCCGATAACTTGAAAGGCGCGCATCATGCCGACAACGGTTCCCACGAGCCCCAGTAGCGGCGCGGCTGTCACGATTGTTTCCAGCGCCCAGAGTCGGCGGGACAATGAACTTTCAATTAACTGGGCTTCATCCGCTGCGCGTGATTCAGTCCACCAGGATGGTTGATGCCGATTGGAAATCACCACTTCAAAGAAGCGCTTGTAATAGTGGCGTTTATCCAGTCCTGACAGGATTTTTTCCAGATCTTCCCACTTGAAACCATAGGTTTCGATGAGATTCAACAAATCGTTCGAGAGACGGGCGAAGCGCCAGTAAACAAATGCTTTTTCGAGCATTATCGCCAACGCGATGACGCCCAGCAAAGATAACGGCAAAATAATGATTCCGCCCAGTTTTAACATGATCCAGGCTTGGTTAAGGTGTTCCATTCATAAACTCCAGATTGGGTATGTTTTTATAACGTGTGATTCGAAACGGTCGCTGCCTTAAGTTTAAGCCGCTGACACCGGATAATCATAGATCTCCTATGCGATCAATGCGTACTTCACAGACATTTCTTCGCAAAGTATGCTGCTGCCATTTTTGAGCTAGCATTCTTCATTTAAGCGAAACTGAGAACGTAGGTCAGGAATCTACTACTGTCGCGAGTTGAGGTAACGTTTGGCCTTGTCTGAGGTCAACTTTCTCGCCCCAACCTTGAATTCCAGAGCTAATTCTCTCCACCTTTACTTCGATCGCCATCAACTGCGGTTACTCGTCCCTCGCTATTCCCTCCACACATTCTTGATGGGAAAAGATCAGTGGATGAATAATAGAATACTGGCACACCTTTCCCAGAAGCTTCATAAAAATCCTGGCAGTATTTTTCATACAGCTGTTCTCCTTATGCTAAATATTCCCGCCAGTTTTCTGATATAACTGGAAAAATAATGCTAGACGCATCATCTCTATTATTTTCTGATTGTCTGTTGAAATAGCTCAATGCACAGAGCCAAGAAGTCGATATTCTGAGAACAAAATTTTCTCTCAGAGACCTTGCCAACAGCTGCGTTTTGCAACTCACAAGAGAATCTGCATGCATCTGTTCACCACACGGATACCGGGAAATATACTCACTATGAACGACACCGGCCAGAAAAAAACTACCCTGAAAAGGCGTCAGTCATTGCATCTTGCAAAATGCACGAATTGACCGACTCACAGTACTGTAATGAACATTATATTTGAGATAGGTTTGCCTTTGGTATTTCTAGCAAAAGATGATAGTGATTATCCATCAGGCAGTAGGCATAACATATTGCTTGATAGCGTGTTATCAGCTCTGCTAATAAATCAAGAAACTGCTGTCTATCCTTATCTTCAGCAAAAATAGCTTCTCCACCGCCCCCCTTGACATGACATGGTATAAACCATTCGAAAACTCCAGCCTGATCGGACGTGCCATAAAACCATTCTTCTCCATATTCATTGATGGCTACGTATCATAAATGCATTTTCATGTGCTATGTAATGACTGACACCTTTTGCCCCAGCCATCCTATGCACGCTGTATTGCACGCTCTTATGGGTTGCAAGATTTACCTATTTTATTTTTCCTGAACCAACCCATCAATTCTTTCTCTAGCTCTTGCAATGCATCGTCAATTGAATCAACACTTGAATCACTTTCCCAGAACATACCACCTGGATCAAGCGCGCGTACCAACGAACTACTGTATTCATCTCTTCCAATTTCTATCCAACCTTGTTCTTCGATCCAGCGCGTAATTGTTGGGTAGGAATCTGCAAACGAAGCCATTTGAAAGTACCTTTATCTAGAAAGTACCTTTATCTATTTTGTTTCAGCCAAGTTGATAATAAAGGTGTCAGTTATTGCATCTTGCAAAATGAACAAATTGACCGACTCACAGTACTGTAATGAACATTAAAATATGCTGCAATTTCAAACATTGTGTAATGTCCCGTCTTATATATCGCATTCATTGCCTCTCCTCTACCAGTAACGCCGGCAACAATTTCGTCCATTGGTTTCCTGGGCGATTTCTTCGATCGCTTGGTAATATGAATACTGTTACTTTGTTTCAAACCAATATATTTTTGTACTTCACCAATAAAATCATTCTTTTCCATATTCATTTATCGCTACGTATCATAAATGCGCTTCACGCACTACACAATGATTGACACCTTTTCCAATATGTCTCTAATTGGAGACGAAAACAGATATTCAAATCAAAATTGTTGCAACAATTATGAGTACTGCCGATATCAATGTGGTATGGACTAATCTTCCAGATTTCTTTTAACTACAGAAAAATTACTTCGCCTCCATTCATACTCCTCGTAATATGTCTCTAATTGGAGACGAAATATGTTCTTCAAAATCAATTAATTATATCCAACAATCAAAAAAATAGTTAAGTATAGGCGACAATTACTCACTGTATCCTACATAGATTACTCTACAGACCCCATATAAGTAATTGATTAAACATCAAAAATATATTTTGGCATGAATATTGCCAGAAATATAATGAGTTATATCTTAATGATTACTCTATCGATTTATTTATTAGCACCAATATTGGTTGTCAATAAGGTGTAAGAATTTCTAGCGTTGTTTACAGTATTCTGGACAATACTGTAAACAACGCTAGAAATTCTTACATTTAACTTCATTCAAATTTTATACTCAATAGAGGAATACAAAGTGCTTAAAAAAGAAATTATCAAATTGAGAGCAGCCTTACCTATGCTGCTAGCGTCATTATCCGCAGATAGGCGAGCATTTATGGATAGTAATAGCAACTCCGATCGCTTATCGAATACACTTACTTCGACTGATAGTCATAGTAAAAATGCAATTTATAATACAGCGAGTCTTATTAATCTTGACAATCCATTTTTTAAAAGCTTGAGAGAGAATGATCGTAGCGGTACTTCCTATAATGTTCCTTCTCAAGTATGGACGATAATACCCAAAAGAATACAAACGATTTTAGAAAAAAACAGGGCTTGAATCTGTTTCTTGGACTGGTAGAGAACGCTAATTCTCTTATTGCAGTGCCAACTGCTGAAGAATATCGCAGCGCATATAGTATGTTACTGAATAAGGGAAGTATATGTCTGGAAATCGATATCCTTGCTGCCGCACTAAAATCGCTTTAAACCCTATAAATCATCACATACATCACAAATATATCACAAGTGCACATGCTGCCATTGTGCGTAGCTAAGTGCTATTTAATACAATCCTGTCTAGATCAGTAGTGTCAAGGGACTTAATGATGATTTAAACGTCGAGAGGTACTTCCAAGTACTTATACGACGTGCCATAACATTCCCAATTCTGGAATCACCAATACCAATGCCACTGGATATTGGTATCTCTGATGCATCGCGTCGTACGCTGGATATGCCGCTGCATACACTAAAGAAACAAGGATTGTAGGTCATTCGGCCTCAGAATTGTGAAAATCTGCTCGCGCTATCTCACATGGCTCGCCACGATTGCTCAAGTCCGACAGACTCCTAAGACGGGGTGCTCATTTATCACTTTTTAAAATTAACCGCAATTTTACGGTACCGTCATTCTTAGGTAATTCATCATGAATAACAAACTAATTTCCATCGCATTAACTGGCTTACTTTCATCTACTATCGCTACATCAGCATATGGCGCAGATTTGTCAATCACTGGCCGAATTCAGGCTGAATATAGTGGTATCAATATCGAAGGTTTCTCCAGCCAGACAAGTGTTAATGATCCAACCTTTTTCTCTTCATGGGGCCTGCGTGTATTTGAGGATTTGGGAAGCGGATTTAAAGCAGTTACCATGATTGATTTTGGTTTTAATACCAACGGTGGACCAATAGGAAGTCGAGAAATGTATGTCGGGATATCCAAAGATTCAATTGGCACATTGAAATTTGGTCGCACTCATTCCCCCTTTGCAGATTTTGCTGGTGGCTGGACGATTGATCCATTTGTCTATACCACGCTTCAAGCTACTGGCAGTGGTGGCACTATGATCGCAAGCGCCAATGGCCTTGGTTCAGGATCCTTTACCGCTGTAAATAGCGTGGTGCGTTTTGACTCGGCAACTTTCAATGGCTTTTCCTTTGCAGCTCTGTTAATGCCTGGCAATGCAAACACACTAGAAGCAAATCTTGGTGGCATTCTTGGCGGCCAGGGCCCTACAAAAGGGAACACAGGTGGTAAGGATGGTGAATGGGATGTTCAGTTTGCTGCTAAATATGCCATGGAAATTCAAGATCATAAACTGGAAATATTTAGTGGCTACTCTAGGGACAATGTTAGCTCCGCTCAAAAAAAAATAATGGCAGTTAATTTAAAAACCGAGGAAGTAGTGCGAATCGGCGGAGCATGGTCTTACAAAAACTTTCGTCTTCAAGGTCAATATGACTTTATCAGCAACGCATTGGGCGCAGCGACATGCTCAGATGCAGCTGCCTTGGGTGAGATAGGCAATGAGTCTACCAGGCAATGTAATACTGCAATGAACCCTGGTGGTGACGGCAGCATCTGGTTTGCTAGTGGTCAATACAGAATAGGAAATGCAACTCTGGTCGCTCAGGGGGGAATGACAGATGCAAATAATACTGACATTTTCGCAAGTCGCAAAGCCAAAAGCTTTACTGTGGGCGCACTTTATGATTTAAGTAAACGCACCAATCTGTTTGGCGGCTATCAGCATGTAAATGTAATAGATAAAAACAGCACAGTAGATCGTGATCGTGATACCTGGACAGTAGGCATACGTCATCTATTTTGACGATAACTCAAAGAAACCCTGAGTAAGTAATTATTCAGGGTTTCCGATTGGATAAATGATGGCTTGAGAAAAGATTTTTTCCAATAAACCAAACAGAATGATGGCTTCCTCCTTCAATCCACAGCCCACAGCTTTCTGCAGCAGACAAGTGCTTACCGATAGTGCAAGCGTTGTAAGAAAAGGTGTCAGTAAAAAAGGTGTCAGTCATTGCATCTTGCTTATGGGGATTGTAAGGCTGTGGAAGTGAAAGTCAACTGACAGTTGTGACGAGTGGGTATCTAGTGGGCTAAAGTATAGCATTCCAACGTAGCTGGACTGGCACGTTCATTCCTCGATTTTTGTCCGGATCGATCCATTGCTGAGTCATTCAGCCTGTATAAGTGAATGCCTTCTCGGCGACCTCAGGTACTTGGCCGCCAAGTAGAGCGCAAGTGGAAAGAACCATGTCTCATGGTGGTCCCCGGCGGGGTGGACATCGCTGCTTCGAAGCAGGGGGAATGACCTCTACCACCACGAAGCGCCCTTCGCGGCAGTGCGGGCAATTCATCCACTCGAGTTGTATCACCCGGCGCATGAACGTTTCCACCGTTGATAGCTGAGGCATTGGCGCCTCCAGCGCAGCGCGCAGCAGCCAGCTTGACCGCTTTGCGCGCCGGCCAATCAAGCCATAATGACGTATACGCTTGAACTCTTTGGGTAGGATATGCTGCATGAAGCGGTCGATAAACTCGCCTGCCGCCATGCTGAGGATGCGACCATTAGAGATTGTCACTCAGTGTGTGTAGTGCCCCATATTCCAGTAAGTAGGGTGTCAATCAGTAAAGCGTATTGCACCGAATATTTTTCATTCGGCTCAATAATGATTACACCCTACGCGAGCTTTAGCTTTAATTGATTTTTTCTAATTTCTCTTTTAGCCATTCCCAAACATCTATATCACTATCTCTGTACTGAGTTATTTCTCCGCACTGCTTCCCTAGCTTTTTCAATGTATTGTGGGACCAAACAGCTAAAGTCACTGAGACCTACAATTAGCATTTTATTGATCTAGATCAATGAAGCAAACCCTGATTCGGTTCATATTTTTTATGTTTACACATAATATAGGAGTAAATAGAGATATGAGTTCATTAGAAAAGACAACAGACGCTAAAACACTTAGAAATTTTAGTATCAATATCGCAGTCATATTCGGCGTAATGGCGACTTTGATTATTTTATCAGTATACTTTGCTGGCACTTCGAACTGATTTGTCGGCAGGCGCGCAGCGCGAAATTCTGCTGCACTGCTTTGGATGCGATAAGCCCTGCCGAACCATGCTAATCCGGCAGGGTAATCTCGAAACAAACTCGAAATATGAATGCACTACCGGGATCACCCATTAGCCGCCTTAAATCAAGAGTACGAACAAAGTTTTCGCTATTCGGCGATAAGATAACAATCAATAACACCAATGCTGAACATTCTTGCTGAAATTCCTCACACCCTTTGCTTCAAATTATGATGATGTCAATCGCACCAGTCACCCATCAGGATCAAGTGAAAATAAACTGGCTGTTTCACCCTGGCAGCCAGGCTGCCTCAGAAGCATCTCAGTACTGTCTTGCATCCAAGTGTTTGGTCAAATCTGTGGTTGCCTATTCGGGCCCTAACCTTTTCTGGCTTACAATCCAGGTGATTGCCTTCAACAAACTGTTAACAATGGCAAATGCCGGCTCAACGAGACGAGAAATAGCTCAAAATTTGTCGTAATGCAAGATTTGACCCTGTGCATAGTAATATGAATACTGTTACTTTGTTTCAAACTAATATATTTTTGTACTTCACCAATAAAACCATTTTTTTCCATATTTATTTATCACTACGGATCATAAATATATTTCATGCACTACACAATGACTGACACCTTTTGACACCTTTTCTTACCGTTGAAGTCGACTGCCTCGACGCACTCCGGTAGAAGCGAGATGCCTTCTGTGAAGATGTCTGCGCCGGAGGCGCTCCAAAGAACCTCTCCGCTCTCGGACAGACGTGCAATCTCCAGCTCACCGTGAGAGATGAGTGCGCGACGACGACCTTCGAAGTAGACACCGAAACAGGTGGCTGTATCTGCCTGAACGGACCACTTGAACGCGAACGGATTGAGCTGAATGCAAACAACGCAGTTGCCTACCGCGACATAGAGGAATCCATTTGTGTACACGGCTGAATGCTCATGCACGACACTGCCGCTGCCGTCGCATCCAAGAACTGCCACGGGCTCGCCGTTGAGCAAGATGCCATGGATGGATTGTGTAGCGAGGTTCTTGGCGAATAGGTAGCCGCGAACGTTGTCAGCAGAACCAAACGAATAGACCGGTTCGTTCACCAGTTCAATCGTGCCGACTTCAGTGGTGATGCGCATAGCGTCTGGACGCCTAACTAGAATTAGATCTCCGAGATGACGCAATCTATTACGTCAGAAATGAAATCTAACACGACAAGCTGCATGCTATCCCCTTATTTTTCGTTATTATGTAGCATCTGCACAAAGACCTTCCCCGGCAGATACGTAACATATCGTCTTATTTGCTACAAAATAAGGTGCTATATGGCGGAGTCTCATGTTATTTCAGGTCTTGTTTCAAAAAGGTCAGAGCTTTCTGGATTGGTGGATCATCACCGCAAAGAATTAGAGAGGCTGAATCAAGAAATAAAAGCACTAGATGCTACCATTAAGCTATTCAGTCCTGAATATCGCATTCAATCAATCAAACCAAAACGTTATCAAAGAAAGAATAGCTTCTTCAAAGTTGGTGAAGCTGGCAGAACAATTCTTGGAGTTCTGAGAAACTCTGGAAAGCCTTTAAACGCCAGTGAGATTGCCAAAATCATAATGAATGACATGGGGATCGACGCGGGATGCGAAAAACCATTGCAAGCAACCATTCTGACTACCTTGCGCAACCATCAAAAGAAAGGACTTGTCGATATGATTGGGAAAGACAGGAATACTAGATGTGTTTGGGTTTTGATTGTTTAATTCCATAGTATTATGATGACTATTATGGAATTAATTATTAAATAAGAGATGAAAGATAGAATCAGAGGGAAATATAAATCAAGAAATAAAAACTCCGCTTAAGCGGGGTTCATTAATCTAACTTTCAATGCTAAATCGGCACACCTTCACAGGATGCCGATTTTTTATTCTATTTTCCTAAGCCAAGGTATAAATAAAAAATCCCGCACTGGGCGGGCTTGGATTTGATGTAAGCTGGCACTTCTAAATTATAATTCTTAGGCGAATTACTTCATGTATTCTCTGGTTTGGTTTGTCCAGATATGATACGCAAAGAAGGCCCTATTAATTCATCGTCTTCTATTTTAGCCTTTACTTTTAAAACACATTCTTTATCCATAGGAAATGGGACGAGCTGAAATACCCCTCTAAATTGAATAAGTTTTGTAGCGTGGTTTTTATCATGATTGATTAATGAGCTTTGCAGTTCAAAATTAGTATCTTCAATAGGGGTTTCAGCTAACACTTCATCATCTTTAGAGATAATTAGAGTAAATGATTTAATTAATTGATCAATTGGAGTGGAAATAGTAGCTACAACACATAATTTAGGTAGCGTTGAAGGGAACTCGCTCATTAGAAGATCGGGGCCATATACACCCATATAGGACTCTTTGTTGCCCAATTCATAGCGCACATCATCACAATAGATTACATGCAGATAACGACTTAACATAATATTTTTATTCAGAATGACTATTCAATGATTTAAGCACTATATCTGTTGTTGTGCCCAACGCCTTTGCTAGACGGAGTAAAGTATCTGAGCTAGGCTTGCGTTTTCCTGATTCAAGCTCACAAATATTTGGCTGACTCATGCCAATTTTTTGCGCTAATTGTTTTTGCGAGTACCCTGCGCGCAAACGCAAAGCCCTAAAAGACTCAGGATGTTCTTCGTAAAGAACGCTTGCAGCCCACTTTCGTCCTTCTTTCAAATCTTGTTCAAGCGTACTATCTTCAGCAACCAATTCCGCGATAAAGTCATTAATATTTTTAGATTTATTGCTAGAATTGCTGCGTGCATCTACCCTAACATGAAAAATTTTAAAAGCGACTGGCGTGCTAGTGCTTGTAGGGCCTGTGACAAGTTGTGAGCACTTGCATTCCAAGCTCGTCGTATGCCTTGATAATTCTTTGGGTGATTGGATGATTAGCGTCATAATTAAAGCTCCTGTGAACTACTGCCAAAATTATAAAAGTTAGAGATTTCCAGTCATATGCGTAAATAACCCGATATGGGAGAGTATTTTCTTTATTACTAGAAAAATCCCATCCGAATATCTTTAAACGCCAGACATCTCTATAACGCCAAATACTTACAACTCGACTAACATTAAAATCTTTATTCTTAAATCCATGATCTAATAAATAACCGAGTAATTTTTGATTTTCTTCTAATTCCTGCAAGACTGTTAATATTCTTGTGGCGCATTGTCTGCTTTTATTGCTTTCCTGAAGCAGTGCTTTTAAATCATTTTGAGCTTCCGGCCCAATATCTAGCTTATACACAATACCGATTCAGGTATATTTAGTCAAATTATTCTTATTCTGCCATCGGTGATTTTGTTTAGACTGATGGATCAGTCAAAAAAATCCATGAAGTATTCTATTATCAGTTCCATTGTTATCCCCCTTTGAATAAGTTAATTATTATTTTTCAAAAGGTGAGATTTTCTCTTTATATGACGCTGTCGTCAATTGGAGACCTACAAGATGAGGGGCAATAAACCCATGTAGATATTAATGTTTTTTTAATTGATCCGGTATCTGCTTTGCAAACTGATCCGATGGGCAATCTTGCCGCTACATAATACATTTCTTGGAATTGGTCTTGGTTGCACTAGAAATATTCACTTTTCTAGACTTTCAGGATGCGACCGAATATTTGGAAATCCATCTCAGGTTTTATCGCCCAAGATTCGTGGTGATCGCGCGATCAGCTGATAAAACGCGCATATCAAGGTGTGATAACTATCCTTCTAAATTTTAAGCGACCAACCTTTCTTCTTTCTTTTTATTTCCTTGCCAGTATCCACACCAATCATGATGAGTGCGGGTTTTGGCGCACTTCTTCATAATATCTCTGAATATTTCACCATTTGGCAAGCGTCTGGTATCTTCCCGATAGGCTGCTTCATTAGCGTAGTTTGCTAGATACAGATTGCCGAATTTATGTGTTTGACCATACTGCATACGGCGAAAACGAGAAAAATAAGATTCAGCCAGATTATTCGTTATTCCATCATCACTGCGGTATTCCTTCCCATGATTTACACGCCGTGTATCAAATTTAGCGTGCAAAATATCATAAGCGCTAGATTCATCGGCACAGATTTTTGATCCATTTTTTACAAAGAGATTAGCCAATTTGTTTATATCGGCTTGATTTTCAGATTTCATGATAAAGGTTAGTGTTCTATTAGAACCCTTGATGATTTCATCTGCATATTCATTTTTTTGACGCAGAACAAACACGCAGCGCTTTGTCGGCTTTTGAACAACCGCCAGACGACGATCAACGCGATCTTCTTTCTTGTTCTTTTCGCGGATTGTGCCATTAACATATGCGCTATCCATGTGAATCTCTCCAGATAACTGAGAAACATCACGATGCTCAATTAATGATTCCCTGATTTTGTGTGCTAGAACAAAAGCCGTTTTATACTGGACTCCCAAATCACGCGACATTTGCAAAGCAGACAGACCTTTAACTGCATTGGTATAGATGGCTATTGCAGCCAAATAATTACGTAACGACAACTTATGAAAAGCAAAGATAGTTCCAGAAGTTACCGAGAAGGTATGAGCGCAATCCTTGCAGCGCCATTGTTTGCGTGTACGAATGAAATAATGTTTTCTGCATGAACCGCAGCTTGGACAAGAAACTTCATCACCAGAACCCCAACGCACTTCTTTAAACATCTGAAAAGCTTGCTCATCAGTCAATTCCATGACTTTGCGAACCGACAGAGTTCGAGCTTTGGCTGAAAGTAAGAAGTGTTGAGACAAGATGTTTCTCCATACATCCTCAAATATGGAGAAATTTTAACGTATTTGTAGAAATATGCAATCAAATATGGAGATTTTTATAGCAATTCTGTAGAATTTTCCCTGTATTTACATAAGAAAAGGTAATCACTATGTCAGATAATACTGAAAAGGATTGGAACCGTATCGCAAGCAGCACGTTAAAGGCTGAATTAGCTCGTGCTGGAGTTGGGTATGAAGAATTAACCAAACGGCTAGCCAAGATCGGCGTTGACGAAACTTACAAAGCTGTAGCAGCTAAGATTAATCGAGGATCATTCACCTTTGCGTTCTTTGTGCAGTGCATGGAAGCGCTTGGTGTTCGGGATGTGCGACTTCACTAAGGGAAATAACTCATGTTCACCGAAGTAAGTGCAGGACTCCAAAGTCTAAAATTGATATCAGACTTTTTAGAGGCCAACAGGTCTCTAAAAAATTATAACGAGCTAGAGTCAGCCATAGCTGATGTCTACGCTAAACTCCATACCGCTAACGAAAAACTAGCATCAGCCAACGAGCTTATTCTCGACCTGCAGCAAAGAAACTCTTCGCTCCAAGCAAAGATTGACGACCTCGAGAGAGAAAAGCTTGGCAAGTCTGAGTTTGAAACTGAAATCAGGAAATATCAAAAACATACGTTTCCAACCGGAATGATTGCTTATGCGATCAAGCAAGAATATGCTGATTCTGTCGATGATTATGACTATGTTTGCAAACAATGCGCAGATAATGGAAAGCTTAGCAAGCTCCAGCCTACGCTTATAAGGAAAATAATAGTTTGCCCAAATTGCGGAAGTAACATTTGGATTAAAAAATAGTGATTCAGCAAAGAAACTGAAAATTCGATGTCTATAGTAGATGTATTTTGTAGAAAAGTACAAAAACATATCAAGCAAGAATTTGTTTCTACAAATAAATTCAGACAATTTATTTTTCATTCCATATTCTTATAATAAAAAATTATATTTTTATTATAAGAATATGAATTTATATCATTTTTTTGATTTTCCGCATAATCAATAACGCATAACCATGAACAAGCGTTATTTTAGGAATTTTCCTGATGCCAAAGTCGATGCCATCAAAAGCAAAGATGTAGCCACAAAAGTAATCACGGTTCACGCTCCAATGCCAGAACAATCGATGGAACCATTTGAAATACCGCAGATTACGGAGGGGCCGGAAAATATTGAATTAGAAGTGGTTGAGAATTCAAGTTTTACCGCAAGTGAAGTAAAAACCAAAACCGATGAGGAGCTTTCAAAAATTCTCTCGGGAGAAGCTTATCCAGGCAAGTTGTTATCTTCATCAACGATAACACTGATAAATGCAGAGCTTATGTCCAGATCAATCAATAGAGCAAGCAAAACGCGCTGGACAACCATCATTAGTATTATTGTTGGGATTATTTCTATGGTTTTGGGTGGAATTGGTGTTTGGCCACAAGTTGAGAAATGGATGACTCAGCCAGTTCAACCCGCTTCAATATAGCCTAACCAGTTAAGAATGATTCAGAATGCATAGGATTTGAAGAGCGTATCGACGGTTTGGTTTTGTTGTCTACGGAGCGCCTTGGCCTGTGCCCATTTGTGTTCGATGGGATTGAGATCAGGAGAATAAGCGGGAAGGTATTCAAGGGTATGCCCGGCGTTATGTATGGCATCCCGTGTGTCTTGTCTCTTATGGAAGGTGGCATTGTCCATCACAACGATGGAATGTAGTGGCAATTTAGACAACAAGTCCTGCATCGCCCATCCATGAAACACATCAGCATTGATGTTGGCTTCAAACAGGCCGATGGTTACCAGTAACTTTCCAATCAGGGCACCAATCG
>NZ_FNPJ01000073.1 GCF_900107265.1 Nitrosomonas sp. Nm33
GGCCATCCTTCTCTCGAACGGATAATACCTTACGGCGAAATGATACTGGATAGGTCATTCACAAATTATAATCAATTTATATGTGATTGGCTATAGCATGCAATATGAACAAGTAGTAAGCCACGATAATTGAGTCAATTTTTAAAACTTGAAGTTACAGATTCCAGCAGCTCGAAGTCACTATGTATGTAAAAGTAAGTGTAACTGTACTACGCTATACCGGCGGACAACTTCAATCTTCCTTGTAACTAAGGAAGATTGTCGCTTATGATCTATTAAGTAAGGAAATAAAATAGAAAGCGTGATTGTGGCCTAAATCTATCACCACAATCACGTCAATAAGCAAGCTGTCAGTTTATGCGGTACCCTAGTACGATCGATCGCTTAACTTGGAACTGTTTGTTCTAGCTCAATAAGGCCAACATTAATTAATTTTCTATTAATGCTAAGAAGGCAACTTAAAAGAATAAGAATCTTTTCTACGCATTAACCCCTTTGACCATTTCCTCTACCACTTTTTTGGCATCCCCAAACACCATCATAGTCTTGTCCATATAGAACAAATCATTATCAAGACCAGCGTAACCAGCAGCCATACTACGTTTAACAACTATTACGGTACGAGCCTTATGCGCTTCAAGAATAGGCATGCCATAGATAGGGCTACCCGGCACATTTGCAGCCGGATTGACTACGTCATTTGCTCCCAGAACAAGCACCACATCGGTATTAGGAAAGTCGCTATTGATTTCATCCATTTCCAGGACCTGTTCATAGGGTATTTCTGCCTCAGCAAGCAACACATTCATGTGCCCCGGCATACGACCTGCGACAGGGTGGATAGCAAAACGAACATTCACACCTTTTTCATGTAACACTTCTGCAAGCTCATTAACTGCGTGTTGCGCACGGGCAACAGCTAGCCCATATCCAGGAACAATAATAACACTGTCGGCATTACTCATCAGGAAGGCTGCATCCTCTGCACTACCACTGCGATAGGTTTTCTGTGTTCCATCCGCAGCTCCTTGGCTTCCACCCTCACTGCCAAAGCCACCCAGTATGACTGAAAGAAAAGGACGGTTCATGGCTTTACACATGATATACGATAGAATTGCGCCAGAACTGCCTACCAACGAACCAGCAATAATCAGCATCGGATTACCTAGCGAAAAACCGATACCTGCCGCGGCCCAGCCTGAATAGGAATTCAGCATAGAAATGACTACCGGCATATCTGCTCCCCCAATGGGGATAATAATGAGGAATCCGAGCAAGAAAGCGATAACTGTCATTACGATAAATGCAGTCCAGTTGGTCGTGTCACTAAAAAAGAACCATAAACCAAAACCAATCATGACTAATGCTAATGTTAGATTGATCATGTGTTGTCCAGCGAAAACCACCGGAGCCCCGCTCATGCGACCAGACAATTTAAGAAACGCAATGACTGAGCCAGACCAGGTCATGGCACCAATAAACGTCCCCAGAAACAATTCCAGCTTACTACCAGCTGGCAGCATCTCAGGCAAGCCGAATGAAACAGGATTGTTAACGGCGGCAATCGCAATGAATACCGCAGCCAAACCTACTAGAGAGTGCATAAAAGCAACCAGTTCCGGCATTGCAGTCATCTGGACTCGCTGTGCCACGATAGAACCTATTATCCCACCGATAGCGATACAACCCAATATTAATGTCCAATTCTGAGTAATGGTCAGAGTGGTGCCAACGGCAATCGACATACCAACCATTCCAAATAAATTACCACGCCGAGCAGAAAGGGGCGAGCTAAGCCCTTTCAGCGCCAGAATGAAAAAAACCGCTGCAACCAGATAAGCGAGAGCAATCAAATCAGCAGACATTTAGGCGCTTCCTTTTTTATCTTTTTTTCTAAACATTTCCAGCATGCGTTGTGTAACGAGAAATCCACCAAATACGTTGATAGAAGCAAGGATAACAGCCGCTCCTCCCAACCAGACTCCCCAATCAGTTTCAGCGGGCCCTGCAGCCAACATTGCACCTACTAAAATAATACTTGAAATTGCATTAGTCACTGACATCAGCGGTGTATGTAAAGCGGGTGTTACATTCCAGACCACGTGATAGCCAACAAAAACCGCCAACACGAATACTGTCAGATGAATTATCGTTGGATCAATTTCACCAATCATGTTTATTCCTCTTGAACTCATTAACTTTTATTGATATTAAAGCGCACATCAAAACAATAGATTACTTGTTGTCTTACGCTTTTTTGATAATTTCTCCGCCTGAGCATATCAATGTTCCGGCAACAATCTCATCTTCTTGGTTAATTTTGAATTCCCCACTATTGGCATCAAGCATCAAATTAAGGAAATTCATAAGATTTCGTGCATACAGCGCACTTGCATCTGTAGCAACTAGACCAGGAAGATTAGCAATACCAACGAGATGAACACCATGTTTAACCACATTTTTATTCAGCTCTGTCAAAGGACAGTTTCCGCCTGCCTCCACTGCCATATCCACGATCACCGACCCAGGCTTCATTGCTTTAACTGTTTCTTCCTTTATTAAAACGGGTGCCGGGCGTCCAGGTATCAACGCGGTCGTAATGACAATATCCGCCACGATAGCTCTTTCATGAACTAATTCTCCCTGTCGGCGTTTGTAATCATCCGACATTTCTGTAGCATAGCCTCCAGCTGTTTCAGCCTTTGCCTTTTCTTCATCAGTTAGTGGAACTTCTACAAATTTTGCACCAAGGCTTTCGACTTGTTCCTTAACTGCAGGACGTACATCAAATGCTTCTATCACTGCTCCCAGCCGTTTAGCTGTTGCGATCGCCTGCAAACCTGCTACCCCTGCACCCAGCACCAATACCCTTGCCGCTTTGACTGTTCCCGCTGCTGTCATCAACATGGGAAAAAATTTCTGATAAACATTGCCAGCGATAATGACTGCTTTGTATCCACCAATATTCGCCTGAGAAGACAAGACATCCATACTTTGAGCACGAGAAATACGCGGCAATTTTTCCATAGCAAACGCAGTCAGACCATGTCTGGCGAGTGCCTCGATTCCTTCCATCCGATGAGGTGATAGCAATCCGATCAAAACCGCATCTTTACGCATTAGAGCCAGCTCTTCCGTTTCTGGCCCGCGTACTTTCAGTATAATCTGCGATTGGCTATACAATTGTGATACATCATTAACGATAACTGCACCCGCATCTTGATATGCAGCATCAGGAATACTGGCGCCAGCACCTGCGCCAGACTGGACCAGAACAGTATGAAATCCCTTGGCAGTATATTTTTTAACCGTTTCCGGCGTAGCTGCTACACGTGTTTCTCCCGCATGAATTTCTGCAGGTATGCCTATGTGCATCGATTATCTCCCTTATCCTCTATTCAAACTTGAAAATACTTAATGCATTGCATAATTCTTCTCGAATGCGTGATTATAAATGAATCCAGGTGTATTCACTGCTTTGATTGAAACTTACACATAACTTATCTATGCATTATTGCAATTTTTAACCATCAAATTCATAGCCATGTGCATTCGAAATACAACAAATACTATAAAAAGCAATGCCTTCTTATTTAATTTAATTTTTGAGACAACGACCTAACCATTGGCTAGTTAATTTTTCCGGTACGCTATTCTGGCGCAAGCGTGACGATAGGCTACCAAAATCCACCCAATCCAATGGTTGGTCCTGATTGAAGCATGAAAAAACGTAAGTAATCTCACCTGTTTCAGGATCTTTATGCGGTTGTAAACACTGTGCGCAAATTTCCTTCATCATACATTGCATCGGTGAATTGATAGAGCCAATAGCAAAGTGATTTTTTTTCAAATATGGCTGTAACTGATGATGGCGCGCATAACCCACAGCCGCCATCATTCGATCAGAGCCAATTGCAATGATACGGTCAGCATCTGCCAAGGATATGGGTTGTGCGCCGAATGCACCGCTGCCATAAGCTACCATCGCCTGCACAATATTACCAACGAAACTAAAATCACCTGGTCTGGAAGGTTCAAACCCAGGCGCTTCATCACAACACCATACAACTGTATCTGCCGCAGATTCAATTTCAGCAACCTTATAGCGATCAACCAGTTTTTTGTAACCAGCAAAATACAAAACCCGGCATCCTGCTGCACGGGCAGCAGCCCCAATAGAAAACAAGACTGCATTTCCAAGTCCTCCACCAACCAGGACGAGAGTCTCATCTGGTAAAATTTCGGTGGGCGTGCCAGTAGGTCCCATCAGCACAAC
This sequence comes from Nitrosomonas sp. Nm33, assembly GCF_900107265.1. Lineage (GTDB taxonomy): Bacteria > Pseudomonadota > Gammaproteobacteria > Burkholderiales > Nitrosomonadaceae > Nitrosomonas. The sequence goes on from NZ_FNPJ01000073.1 coordinate 4,277, forward strand.
GGGTTCGTCAGGCTTAAGCAGGGTACATAAATTTGCTGAACCACCCATTTCCAGCGCAATCAGAGAGACAAGCCCATTCGAAATATCTACCGATGCTCCCGTCAATGCAATACCCTCCATCGCTAGCCGGGTATTCCCTATCGTAGAAGCTAATGTTGCAAAATTCTGGAAGCGGAAAAACTGCCCGGGATGGAAATGTTTCGCTGCCATGGGCGCGCGCACGACCACTTCGATAATATTAGGCGTGAGTCTTTCCACTTTATAAACAGTCGGTCTCAATTGATGATTCATTTCAGCAAAAAACTGTGCATTCAATTGAGTCGAGGCCGGCGTAACACGCTCAAGCACTCGACTGACAATTGGGTAACCTTGTTTGGCACTAGCCATGGCTTTAACCACATTACCTGAATAAGACGGATGCAAATCACCAAAGAAACTGATAAAACGCCCATCGTCGCAATGACTCAGCAAGACCGCTGGTTTTTCTGGCTTAGGATTGCCCTTTGTCAAGCTAACTGGATTACCCTGATCATCGCAAGCTGCAAAATAGCGTCCATTCAATTTGAAATATTTCTCATCTTCTCTGGCAAGAACAGTATTCGGCTGGGTGCCAGCAGCCACCAGTATTGCACGTGCGGGTAAATCAACTTCCCTGATTTTTTGCCATTGCCCTGCTTCACCTACTGTTTGCACAGAAAATCTAATTGACTGGGTATGCTCCCACTGATCGATATCTACACTTACCGGCGTAAGCCCTTCAGCAAACCAGATACCTTCCTCCATTGCTTTCTCAACTTCTTCATGATTCAGCGTATAAGAAGGGCTATCAATCAATCGTTTACGATACGCAATAGTAGCTCCACCCCATGATTGCAATAGCTTCAGAATATCCGCTACTCGCCCTTCCTTGGCTGCCATCGCACGCTCGGCACGAATAGCTCGGGCGTGCGCCAAAAATTCCTCAGCGATTTCCCGCTCCTCTTCATCCCAGCGGTTGCGAACCACAGCCTCTCCCTGTTCTAAAGCAAGCACCTCATAACGCTGTAAAAATTTCTCAACCTGGACCGGATAGTAAGCCAAAGCTTCCGTAGCCGCATCGATCGCAGTGAGTCCACCACCAATCACAACAACGGGTAAGCGCAACTGCACGTTAGCGATAGAATCAGCCTGTGCTGCACCGGACAGCTGAAGTGCCATCAAAAAATCAGAAGCTGCACGCACACCACGTGCCAAACCATTCGGTAAATCAAGAACCGTTGGGCGTCCTGCGCCTGCAGCCAGGGCGATATGATCAAAACCCAAAGCCAGCGCATCATCCACTGTCATAGTGCCGCCAAAGCGTACCCCACCATAAAGCGCAAATTCTGGCCGCCGCTCTAGTAAGAGACGGATTAATTGAAGAAAATTCTTATCCCAGCGCACAGTAATACCGTATTCGGCCACTCCGCCAAAACCGCCTGGGGTGCGCTCATTCAGATCAACACGGAGCATGCTAGTATCGTGAATAGCGCTAAAGGGTACACGCTCCCCATGCAGATCGACTCCAGAAATCTCTGCAGGTAATGGTTCAATCTTGAGACCATCTACTCCTACCACAGTGTGACCATCGTTCATTAAATGGTGTGCCAGAGTATAGCCAGCGGGTCCCATGCCCACTACCAATACTTTCTTACCGGTAGCTGGTCTGGGTAAAGGTCTGCGTAAATTAAGCGGGTTCCAGCGTGTAAGCAAGCTATATATCTCAAACCCCCAAGGCAATTCGAGCACATCTTTAAGTGTGCGGGTCTCTGCTTGCGGAATATCTACCGGATCTTGTTTCTGATAAATGCAGGATTTCATGCAGTCATTACAGATACGATGCCCGGTCCCTGCGCACATGGGGTTGTCCACTACAATCATTGCCAAGCTGCCAATCGCCACTCCCTGCGCCTTGAGCTTATGAAATTCCGAGATCCGCTCTTCCAGGGGGCAGCCTGCGAGTAACGCCCCTAACTCGCTTTTCTTGAAAGCAGGTGGTTCCTCGGCATTTTTAGGTTTGACTTTGAATCCTTTTGAGCAGGAATCCTTGCCTTGCTCATGACACCAGATGCAATAATTGGCTTCATCCAGCGCACCCACCAGGTCGGTCCCTTGATCTGTCAGTGAAAATCCTTCACGCTGACGCAGGTGCTCAAGCCGATGGACGGTATAGCCTGCATGATCATCGGTCACCATTGATAACAAGTGCAAATAATCGAGTTTTGCCGGTGACTTGAATAACACGCCTTGCTGGGTATGTGCTTGCCCTTCAGGGGTGCGTAACGCCCAGGCAGCATAGTGCAACGCATCATTTAAGCGCGCTGCATTATTTGCTTCATCCTCTAACCATCGAGCCACGTGAGTGGCAAATGCCAGCTCGGAAAAAGGTTCGCCAAATTCCTCTTCGAGTTTCTTTTCTAGGGCAATAGCATCTATTGTTTGTAACACTTCATCGCTTACCTTAGTTTTGGCACGACGCTGCACAAATTGCCGCTTGCAAAAATAAAGCGGCGCTAGCTCATGATGACGCGCAGCAAGCGCATGCACTTCCTTGTCAATACCAAATAACTGTGCAATGAAATCTTCCAACCACGGAGCAAGCTCAATCAGAAAAGCAGATTCATCTTTGAGCGCCAAGCCATCAGGATTTAGGCGTGCCTGATCCAAGTGGCTACGCAGCCCAGCGTCTCCCGCTTGCAGAAAATCAAGAAACGCCTGATCCAGCTTTACCAAACCATCATGGCAATACAAATCGGCAAAAGCCATACCAAATCCAAAATCAGGAAAAACAGCTTCTATCGATGGTTTGCTAAGCATTAATGCTAAATTTGTCATAATTGTTTATCGTTATTTTTATAGATAGATAAGAAATGGAGGATTTAGGATGAAAAATGGCGTCAATTGCTTAAGATCGACTCAAGCTAATTTTGAATGAGGATGGATACCGGCTACTTTTCCTGTCATCGTACAATTCTGTTTATCCCCCAGAAAACGTATCTAGCAAATCATGCCGGCTGCGACGGTATTGTTGCTCGTTTCATCAATAATAATGAAGTTACCGGTAGCACGATTACGGGCATAGTCATCAAATACGATTGGCTGCTGCACTTTCATCACCACCCGTGCAATATCATTCATTTTCAAGGAATCTGCCGTCTCATGATTGAGCGTATTGACATCCACGCGATAGTCAATCTGATTTACCATTCCCTTGATCATTCGCGTCGTATGCTTAACGATATATTTACGTTGTGAATCAAGTGGTTGCTCAGATAGCCAGCATAGCATCGCAGCAAATTCTTTTTTGATTTGTGGCTGCTGGTCAGTTTTTACCAACATATCCCCGCGAGAAATATCCAGATGATCTTCGATAGTCAGTGTGACAGATTGTGGTGCAAATACATCTTCAAAAGAATCCTTGTACAAAAGAATCTCTTTAATGCGTGAGGACAATCCAGAAGGGAGAATCGTCACTTCATCACCGACACGAATGGAGCCTGATTCGATTCGTCCCATATATCCCCGGAAATCATGCAATTCTTCGGTTTGTGGGCGAGAAACCCATTGCACGGGGAAGCGGAAATCATCGGTATTAACATCATGCTCAATATCGATATTTTCCAGCAAATCCATCAATGTCCTACCTTCATACCAAGTCAGCCTGTCACCTCTTTCTACCACCATATCCCCGTTCAAGGCAGACATGGGGACATATTCAATATTACTTAAACGGAGTCCTTGGGCAAAAGCAGCAAAATCGTTACGAATTCGCTCGTATACCTCGCGTGAATATCCCACCAAATCCATTTTATTAATCGCCACGACCAAATGAGGAATCCCTACCAAACTGGCCAGATAAGCATGGCGACGAGACTGGGTTAGCACACCCTTGCGTGCATCAATCAATATAATCGCCAGATTAGCAGTGGAAGCACCCGTAACCATATTCCGAGTATATTGCTCATGGCCAGGAGTATCTGCAATGATGAATTTACGTTTTGGCGTCGCAAAATAGCGATAAGCCACATCGATCGTTATTCCTTGCTCCCGCTCCGCTTGCAAACCATCAGTCAGCAAAGAAAGATCGACCGCTTGCATTCCGCGCTTATTTGAAGTACGTGCAATAGAGCTCAGCTGATCTTCAAAAATCGATTTTGAGTCATGCAACAAACGTCCAATCAATGTGCTTTTTCCGTCATCCACGCTACCAGCAGTAATAAAGCGCAACAATTCGGCACGATCACGTCTTATATTTTTAACTTCTGACATTTAATAATAGCCTTTGACAAGTGTTCTTAAAATAGAAATGGGTCGTTTCTTCCAGAAAGCAAGCTGAATTAGAAATACCCTTCTTTTTTGCGTAATTCCATCGAGGCATCTGAAGTCTGATCATCCATACGCGTTGCTCCACGTTCAGTAATACGCGTCATGGCTGTTTCCGCGATAATTTCGCTCACATTCTTGGCCTGAGAAGCAACCGGGCAGGTACAGCTCATATCTCCAACGGTGCGAAAACGTACCATTATTTTTTCTACATGTTCGCCCTCTTTCGGCTGTACCAGATGTGATACTGGCAACAAGCCGCTATCACGCGGAATAACTTCCCGCCAATGAGCAAAATAAATAGAAGGAACTTCCAGTTGCTCGCGCTCAATATATTCCCATACATCTAACTCGGTCCAGTTACTGATAGGAAAAACACGAATGTTCTCCCCTGGATGGGTTCGTGTGTTGTAAAGACTCCATAATTCAGGCCGCTGATTTTTTGGATCCCATTGACCAAATTCATCGCGGAATGAAAATATTCGTTCCTTGGCACGTGCTTTTTCCTCATCACGACGCGCTCCACCAATACAAGCATCAAAGCGAAATTCCGCAATGGCATCCAACAAGGTAATCGATTGGAAGGGATTGCGGCTTTGATTTTCAGAACGCAACACTACTCTACCTTGTTTGATGGAATCTTCCATACTGCGCACGATCAAGCGTTCACCCAACTCTTTGGCCCGATGATTGCGAAATTCAATCACCTCGGGGAAGTTGTGTTCGGTATCAATATGTAACAATGGAAAAGGAAAACGTCCCGGTCGAAAAGCTTTTTCAGCCAACCGCAGCAAGACGATGGAATCTTTCCCTCCAGAGAATAGCAGAGCAGGGTTGGTGCATTCAGCCGCTACCTCCCGCATAATGTGAATCGCTTCACTTTCTAAGGCGTCTAAGTGAGTAAAAGTTCGATGACTCATTCTTCTTTACCTTCTAACAAAAAAATTCAATACTATTTATTTTATCGAGGCGACTTTACCTACATGCAAGCCACATTCCTTGGATTCAGGATTCTCCCACCACCAGCGCCCAGATCGAACGTCTTCCCCTGGTGTAATCGCACGCGTACAAGGAGCACAACCGATACTCGGATAGAAGCGATCATGCAGTTTGTTGTAAGGCACATCATGCTGCTTGAGATATATCCATACTTCGGCATTGCTCCATTCGCAAAGCGGATTAAATTTCTGAATATTGTTTTCAGCATCAAATGCGGATATAGCCAAACTGTCTCGCGTGAGCGCTTGTTCGCGACGCATCCCCGTGATCCAGGCGCGCTTGCCTGCCAATGCGCGCTGAAGTGGTTCAACTTTGCGGATATAACAGCATCGCTTGCGTAACTCGACACTTTGATAAAAACCGTTAGGACCATTTTGAGCGACATAACTTTCCACTGCAGCTGCATCAGGAAAATACGCCTGAATAGAAAGACCATAACGATCTCTCACCACCTGCATCAGATCATAAGTTTCTTGAGGTAACCGACCTGTATCTAGCGTGAACACGGCAATTCCCGGATAGTCACGCGCAATCAAGTCGGTCAGCACCATGTCTTCAGCACCAAAACTGCTGGCAAACACAGCAGGCGCATATTCCTGCTGTATCTTTGCAAGCAAAACGTGCAATTGCTCGACCTTCTGCGCCACATCAGATTGACTCATCTATTTCCTATTTTTCATAAGAGGTCTTATAGAGCCGTAGCTGACTGCGAGATTTTCGGAATTTGCAGTGATTTGACAATGTCCTGCGGTAGCGAACCCGTTAAATCGAGTTGACTATTAAAGCCAGTACAGAATTCAGCCACATCGAGTGTCCATGCATCCAATTCTGCATACCATTCAGTCAGCAATGCATCCGTCAATTCATTGGCAGGGCGCGCAAAATCTTGAACAAGCTTAGCCAGTGTTTTAGCCAGATTAGGCTTGGCTGGCAATACGCGTTGCAACTCTTCCGCTTGCTCTACCAGATCATCACATTTCTGACCACCTACCAATTGGACCACTCCTTGACCAATCAAGCGTGCAATTTCTTCTGCGCACTTAACCGAATCCTCAAATTTGCGCTGAAACTTAAGCGCATTACGGTAATTGCGCTCATTTGCAGCATCGAAAAAAGCCGTGCCAATTTGTAATTGTTTCGCACCTGCACACTCGCCGCCGCCAAACTGGAATACTCTGAAATCATCACCTTGACCATGATCACGCAACACCGAGTGCAAGTCTTCCTGCTTAACTTCCACGACATCAGCCAGCAATTCAGCGAAATAACCCTGACCTACTCGTCGCGTCCAGTTAAAAAATGTTTCTCCCGCTTCACGATCTGCAGCATACGCTGATCTCACCCGCTCCACCGCCACTTCAACGCGCGCACTCGGTACTGATGGACCTTTAAAAGCCAAGCCCCCATTAGCCATGCCATTGCCACCGAAATACATTTGATAATGAGGTACCAGCTTGCCGTACATGCGCTTGCCTTCGCCATAAATCCCAATATCACCGCTTTCCGGTTGAGCGCAACCATTGTGACAACCCGAAACACGGATGCGCAAGTCATCGTTCCCTCCCGATAATTTACCCCCGAGAGTGGGACTGGAAGTGATTCCCAGACGACATGTGGAAGTCCCTGGGCAAGCCACTACATTATCGCCCGCTTTTGGCAAGCCCAAGCCAAGGCCTGCTAATGCAGACTGAATAGCCACAATATTTTCTTGCGGCACGTTAACCAACATCAGATTCTGATCCTGGGTCGTGCGTATCTCTTTCAAACCATGCTGCTCCAGTATCCCGGCGATTCCTCGCATCTGTACTGCGGTCAACTGCCCGAGTCGGACACTGATCGGCACCACAAATAGCCCTGCCTGCTTTTGCGCAAATAGTGCGCGAGGTGCACCAGGACCGGGCACTTCACTGTCCACGCCACCCGTCCATACACCTTTGGGATAATCCTGATCAGCCAGCGCTTCCTTGACACGCGCAAGCTCTTCACGATATTTCTCAATAAAACCGTCAACGCCGAATTTATCGACCAGAAACTTGATACGTGATTTAGCGCGTTTAGCTCGATCAGAATACTTGTTGTGCAACGTGAGCACAGCTTCTATCACTAACAACAAGTCTTTTTCTTCGATGAACGGCTCAACCACAATCGCCTCATGAGGTTTATGTCCCAGCCCCCCGGCTACCAGCACTTTGAAACCAAAGCGCGTTCCCTCTCTGACTGCAACCACACCCAGATCATGGATCATACCCTGCGCACAATCCGATTCACAGCCTGAAAAACTGATTTTAAATTTGCGCGGCATCAACTGATTCAAAGGCTTACGCAGAAAATGTCTGACAACTCCCCTGAGATGCTCACTGACATCAGTATGTTCACGTGAGCAGACTCCCGCGAGGGGACAAGCTGTTACATTACGTATCGTGTTCCCGCATGCTTCACGGGTTGTCAGCTTACCTTTTGCCAGATGACGCATCACAGCCGGCGTATCCGTCAGTGGCACATAGTGCAATTGAATATCCTGGCGAGTAGTGATATGCGCTTCACCATGCTGCGCATATTCTTCCAGCGCATCAGCAATCGCATTGAGTTGCACCGGTATCAGCCGTCCACCAGGAATCTTGATACGTACCATATTGACGCCTTCCTGGCGTTGTCCATAAATCCCCATTTGCAGCCGGGTAGCAGTAAAGCGATCGACATCCATACGCTGCGCAAGAAAATCCTGCAATGATTGATCGTATGCGTCAATTTCCTCATCATTAGCGAGATCGGTTAAATAATTCATCCTATTTCTCTCTCCGTAGTTTTTTATCACACCAGCTTGCTGCCAATGCGGATAAAAAATATTAACAATATTTATTGTTATTTTATCCGATATCTATCTTGTGGCGTTAGTGGTTATCAACATCCATTCTTTCAAAAGAGAAGACGATGCTGAGCAAGTCAGTATCCGGTGATTCTTATATCTTCTTCATAATCGACCAAACACGCCCAGAAAGTTCGATTTCTCGTCCAGATATTATGCTTTTTGAAAGATTTGCTTTGTTTTAATAAATGTATCATAACAGCACCATTATATATCTCAAAATAATATTAAGTTAGATTAATATAATGTTATGTTATAATAAAAACCATCATGAGATTGCAACAATTACGTTATTTGTGCGAAGTCGCTAATCAGAATCTGAATTTGTCAAAAGCAGCCGAAAGTCTGCACACGTCACAACCTGGAATAAGCCGGCAAATTCAACTTCTTGAAGAAGAACTAGGTGTGGATATTTTTGTTCGTAATGGCAAGCGTATTGTGAAAATAACTCCCCCAGGAGAGGCTATCGTCGAAATTGCTGAAAGAATGCTCAGAGATGCTGAAAATCTGAAACAAATTGGTCAGGAATTTAGCGACAAAGCGAGCGGCACCCTGATTATCGCCACGACCCATACCCAGGCACGTTATGCACTTCCACTCGCTATCAAACGCTTTACCGAAAGATACCCTAAAGTCAAACTCATACTGCGTCAAGGCAACCCAATCCAGATCTCCACTTTGGTCACCTCAGGCGAAGCTGATCTAGCAATTGCCACAGAGGCAATCGAATTGTTTCAAGAACTCGTCATGCTTCCCTGCTATCAGTGGAATCGTAGTATTATTGTTACCCCCAAGCACCCTCTGCTCAAACAACATCCGTTGACGTTAGAAGCAATTGCGCAATATCCCATCATCACCTATGATTTCGCGTTTACCGGCCGCTCAAAAATTAATCAGGCGTTTGAATCCAAAGAGTTGACTCCCAATGTAGTGCTCACTGCAATCGATGCCGATATAATTAAAACTTATGTAGAGCTTGGTTTGGGCATTGGCATTCTAGCAAAAATGGCTTTCGACCCACACCGCGACAAACATCTCCGCGCAATTGATGCCAGTCACTTGTTTGAACCTAGCACGACGCGCATCGGCATCAGTCGTAACAGCTATATTCGCAGTTACGTCTATGACTTCATTGAAATGTTTGCTCCTCACCTCGATCAAGCTACCGTCAAAGCTGCCATGAAAAACAAGGAGAAAATACCTGCACAAGATCCGCACGAAACAACTGAATAAATGAATCATGTAACCCAGTTATTCGCTTACGTTGATAATCAATTTGAGCTTCCTTATTCCAATTTGCATTGAAAAATGAAGAAATGAAACAATATAGCCATGAATTACGAGGAAAAAATCATGGCAAGAAAAGCAAGTGGAATAGATCAATTAGTAACGGCCCGGGAATTATTGAGAACAGCTAAAACAGCAGAGGAGTTGAGGGCGGCACAAGCAGTATTGCTGCCCTTGGAACTGGGAATGTCGTTAGAGGAAACGGCGAAGGCTATTGGACGTTCCATTAGATGGACGTGTAGCATGCGCACGCGCTACTGTAGAGTTGCTCGCTGCGAGGAGGAAGCACCTCGAACGAAACGGGCGCTCCGTAACCGTGCGATTGCCACGCTTGAGCAGGAAGCCCAAATTCTTGATGAAGTTTTGGCAGGAGCGGCTCGAGGCGGAGTGGTAGTTGTCCCTCCGCTTAAAGAGAAAATAGAGGAACGACTAGGTAAGCGAGTAGCGCTCTCAACGATTTATCGAATGCTGGCTCGCCATGGCTGGCGTAAACTGGCACCGGATAGCGCTCATCCTCAAGGAGATGCTGCGCTGCGCGAGGATTGGAAAAAAAACTTAAGGAGCGGGTAGAGGAAATGGTCGCTGCGTGGGGTAATCATCGACCGCTACGCTTGATGTTCCAGGATGAAGCCCGCTTCGGACGCATTGCGGACAGGCGTTATTGTTGGTGCCACCGTCCAGATCGACCGGTGGTAAGTGCCATGGTGACGCAAGAATATACTTACGCTTACGGCGCAGTCAGTCCCCTCGATGGAGCCTTCGACAGCCTGGTGTTGCCTCATGTCAACAGCGATTGCATGCAGAT
>NZ_FNPJ01000052.1 GCF_900107265.1 Nitrosomonas sp. Nm33
CAGGTTACCTATCGCCAGCAGAATTTACACAGCGATACTATGCAAATCAACTCGCAGCTTAATCATATGGACTCCATATTTGACAACACATATCAGTATCCGATATGAAGATTACAAAGATAGGTATTAATTTGGCAAAGACAATATTTTAAATTCATGGTGTGAATGCTGAACGCTTATCGGCAAGGCTCGCCTTATCCCGCTCAGACCGCCGAGCCAGCATCAGTCCCGCAAGACTGAACACCCCTGCAATCGTCAGGTAAAGACCGACAAGTGATGTGCCGCCTATTTCGCTGAGTGCCTGCGCGGCAATCGGAGCAACTGCTCCGCCCAGAATACCGCCCGCGTTAAAAGCCACTGACGTACCGGTATAACGCACCCGTGGTGGGAACAGCGACGGCAACCACGCGCCAAGTGGGCCATAGACAAAGCCCATCACGAACAGGGCGAATGACAGTACTGCCCATACTACCCATAGCGACCCCGAACCCAAAAGCGATCCAAACATCAATCCCATAACGATGGTTGCTGCACATCCCCATGTCAGCACTCGCACAGCACTAGTCGCATCGGCACGCACACCTGCGACAATAATACCGAGTACTAGGAACAGAATTGCAGCAAGTTGGACAGCCAGGAAAACCTCGCGATCATATCCCAAAGCGGTTGTGCCATGGGCGAGCGCAAAAGCGGTCGAAAGGTAAAAAATCGCGAAACAGGCTACCACCGCAAAAGTCCCGGCAAAGGTAGCTAGCGCATGATTACGGATCAGTTCACCGATAGGAACCGGAGCCGGAGGTTCATGTGCCAGAGCTTGAGCAAATTCAGGCGTTTCGTTGATCTTCAGGCGTGCCCACAAACCTAGCCCGACTAGAATGGCACTGGCCAGAAACGGGATACGCCACCCCCACGCCGCAAATTCCGCTTCGCTCAATCCCATGCCGATCAACAGGAATAGTCCATTGGCGGCAAGGAACCCGACCGGCGCACCCAGTTGTGGGGCCATACCGAACCGTGCACGCCACCCCCGAGGGGCATTTTCAACCGCCAGTAGCGCTGCGCCGCCCCATTCCCCGCCAAGACCCAGCCCTTGACCAAAGCGTAGAATGCACAACAATAGTGGCGCAACCCAGCCAACCGTCGCATAGGTCGGCAGGAACGCAATCAGCACGGTCGACACCCCCATCAGCATTAGCGATGCGACCAGTGTTGATTTCCGCCCGATCCGATCACCGAAATGGCCGAACAATACCGCACCAAACGGACGTGCGATAAACGCGAGACCAAAGCTCAGGAATGACAGCATCAATTGTGCAGCTGGCGAACTGGCTGGAAAGAATAATGGACCGAACACCAGCGCCGCCGCCGTCGCGTAAATGTAAAAATCGTAATATTCAACAGCCGTTCCGACCAGACTCGCGACAAGTACACGGCGATGCTGATGATAAGGACTAGTCATTATCGGTTTTCCTTCGAATCTTTCGGGTTATTGTGTATAAGAAAGATTAATAATCTTTTCTTTCATGGAGGGCGAAGATAATGAAGATGTGATAATTTGTCAAACACACTGACAAACGATCAGAAATTCACAAAATTGCGTCCGATCGAAAATAAAAGACCTTGATTCTGACATCTTTTGCTTTTCAGGCGAAAGACACCAGAGGGAAAAGCGACCGAGAAGACTAAATAGGAGCATATTAGTAACGTTACAGCGAAAATTAGCTTAAGGAGAAAGATTTCCACAGATTCCATGGACAATCATGGCATGATGGCGGGATTGGTCAGACTGTGAGTGGCTAAACCTGATTTGGGCTCAGTACTCAGTACATAGAGCACATTATCGTGATGAGGTGCCACTCAGCAAATTCCATCAGGGTAAAGGCAATAGCCTTACAAAGAATCCGGATGTATAGCAGCAATCTTTACTTTCTTAAAATCATTGACTGAAGGCTTGGCAAAAAGTGGGCGTCCATATAAGGAATCCAAAATTTCATTAAATATAGACATGAAATGGAGGACAAAGATAGAGCAATTACCCCGAACAGGATATAGCCAGGAATTTCGTGAGCAATCGATCAATTTTTTAGAAACTGTTTAAAGACTCCTGCCCTAGGTTAATCACCTCAACATAATACGGGCCGTAGCGTGTAAATTCAGGTTTCATCAGTGCGCGTGAGGCACTTGTAGCTTTTGCTAAGCCGACTAATTTTTCTCGGTGCGGGCAAAGTAAAAAAATGCACCCACCATGAGGGAATTGATCACTACTGCGATAATATTCCAAACAACCACAGGCATCGAATCAATCAAAATACCGTAATACGCCCACACGATTTGAAACGTGCCCATAATGCCTGCCATGGTTGGATTCATACCTTTAGAACTCCTTCGTTTAAGTATTACGAGCAAATCCGGGACGGCTGCAAAGGTGGTGCCGAAACCTGCCACAAATCCGATGATCTCATGCCCTTCCATTCATGCCTCCTATTGTTATGCTCTACATCCAAATCTAGCTCGATCAACTGCGCTCACAGTGGAAGATATGATAGTCTCATGGCTCTAGGTCTATGTAAAACACCCAACCCGCCATTTGAGAATTGCCCTGACCTTTCTTTCTAGTATTCACCCAACAGCACCAAGGCAACCTCAACATACCATGGCATTACTGGAGGTCTGGTATAGGATTGAGAAAAGTAGATTTTTAACTTAATATTTAATACCGTTACATATAGAAAGACCACGAGAGTATTTTTCACGGTCCAGATATTGTAAATACGGTTACAAAACAGTTACAAATATTTGGAAATAAAAAATGGTTACAAGTCAAAACTCTCAACCCTTTGATTTTTATGACTCCTTAGCCAGAACTCAAATCCAAAGCTTAGCTAGAGTAAATTTAAAGTCTCAATATTTCAAATAGGAATGTATGCAATCGGGTACTTGACATTTTGAAATAATCCACATTGTCTTATTACTTTATTAATATGTATCTAGCATTAAGTAAAATCATTTAAATAATCAATATATAATATTAACATACTGATTATAAACAATATTATTCTATGTTCAAAATTTAATCAATCCAGAAAATATTATTATAAATAACCATCTTAATAATAGTATTTACAAATTACTCACAAAGTTATCCACAGAAATTGTGGACAAATAATAATTTAATATAAATAAATTTTTAAACATCATATAAATTATGGAAATTCATATAGCAAATTTATTATTTCTATTCTGATAAGAATTAGAATTTCATCTGATCAAATTAGAGCATTCTGCATTTAAGTACGTCCATACCCTGAATTCAGGAAGTAATTTCTGCATTCATATGCTGAGAAGAGCGGGCAGTATGCTGCCGATGGTTTTCCACAAAGCATCGAATGACCGTGCCATGGCTTTTCTCAAAATGGCCTTGAGTTTTGCAAAGACCTGCTCGATAGGATTGAGGTCTGGAGAATACGGTGGTAGGTAAAGAATACGAGCGCCCCTGGCTTCAATGAGTTCTTTGACGCCTTTCACCTTATGAGATGAGAAATTATCCGCGATGACGATATCGCCCGACTTGAGGGTGGGAGCCAGCTGCGTCTCAATGTAAGTTTTAAACGCTTCGCCCGTCATGGTCCTGTCCAGGCTACCCTGGGGCGGTTAAACCATCTGCTCGCAACCCAGCAATGAATGTCATGGTTTGCCAGTGACCGCCAGGTGCATGGCCAAAACATCGTGCACCGCCTTTGGCACGCCCGTATTGCCGAATCATATTGGTCGTTGCGCCTGTTTCATCCAGGAACACAAGCTTCGAAGTATCACAGTGCTTCTGCCATGCCCGCCAAAGCACCCTGGCTTCTCTTATCTCTTCACGATCTCGCTCGCTGGCGAATACCGTTTTTTTATAGCGCCAGCCCTTTGCGCGGATAAAACGCCCCACAGTCGTGTCATGAACCTCAATGCCGCATTCCTGGCGCAAATGAGCATTCAACTCCGCTTCACTCCAGTCGCCATGTTCGCTCACCATCTGTTCGATGAACATGGCTTATTCCTCCACTACCGAACAACGCCATCCCCCGGTCGGTAGCGGCTCATAACTGTCCCGGTCTCGCCAATCTTTTACTATTCCTGTTGCCGTGCTCTCTGCAATATCCAACTTCCTGCCTGCCGCACGCGCAGACATGCCACTTTCAACCCCCTTGATCAGGCGCTTCCTGAGATCATTCGATAAGGGTTTTGGCATATGTCACCTTCTTATAGCAAGATCATCAACTATATCTCATCCTTTGAGAATCCCTTATCGACTCTATTTAAGTGCAGAATGCTTTAGTAAGGTTAAAGACAGGTAAGCAAATAATACTAATCAGACATAGTATAAGCAGATACAAAAAAACCGCGTATCAGCAATTGATATCGCGGTTTTTTTAGATTTTTGGTCTTCTGGAGTTTGAATATTTTTTAAAATAATTATTAATTCAATTGAGAGTCTACGACCTATTCAGTTATTAAACCGAGATCTCGTTTTTCTTGATCTCGTGCCATTTTTCGGTGAATTGCAGCTTCTTTCAGATTCTCTTTGATAGAATTTTCAAAATATCTGATATTAGCCAAGGTATGCGACTGAAGGTCTTGCCCTTTTCGCCCATAATAGTAATTGTGTTCTTCATATTCCTTAAGCAGCTCTTTCTGTGCTTGTAGTTTTGCTTTCATTTCATTAGCAGCATCTTCATGATGTTTTGCGAAAACATCATGATTGTTAGGGTCTATGAAGTGCTGATTCGCGCCAAGCTTTTCAGCATTCAGAGTGCTCGCTATCGGGCTCATTTGAGCACAGCCGGATAAGAAACCAACCGCTAATACAACCACCCAGAAAATATTCGTTCTCATCATAGCACCACCATAAAACAACTTTAATTCCACTCCTTTTCCTTTATTTCCTTAAAAATTTTTGTCATGTCTTATTTTAAGAATAACCATGCTGAGAATACGTTCTTTACAGGAAACACCTTTTACTCAACCTATCTTTTAATTAGAAGATTTTGATCTAATCCCCAGCAACAATCACTTTAATCATTACTCATAATAAAGTTATTGTTTTTAATGCATTAATCTTTTTATCATAGTAAAATTAATTTCTTATGATGAATAATATCGACTTAGAACACAAAAAATAAGTCCAAAAATAAGAAATTAATTGTTTCTATTATGGACACAATAAAATTGTGCGTGCGTTTATGCTAAAAACCCCAATATGGGGATTACTGAATTAAGTAGATGAGATGAGAAAATGCCTGTATCTGAATAACTTGGCAAATTTATAGCCACAAGTATCCAAGCAATATTCTTTTATATCGACACCTTTTTTATTGCACAATACTGCGTGCAAAGTGCGCAATACACAATCTCATAAGGCTACAATAGTTTTTCTCTAATAATTTATACACCTACGCGATGCAAATCTATCCTCTGCTTAAATCGGAGAGTTTCGTATTTAGAGATTTGATTTTATTTTTGAAGAGGAACAGAACGATTATTTGAGTAAATCAGCAGTCTAGTGAGGCACAAGAAAAATAGATGCCGGTTGGAAACGTAAGTCAGAGTTTGATGGTCACTCCGACACACGCATCAGAACAGTTCGGTAATATCAATATAGAACAGCGAGTTACACATAGATGAGTTCCCGAGTAGGACTCGAATCTGGGATCTGCGGATTAACGGGTGTTATAACTAGCTGTTTTAATTAACTTAATACTCACCAGCGCTCGCTAACACCCGTCAATAATCATCATATTTGTCACGTTACCACATCAAACAATATTAAGAATTCTTATTCCAGAATACTAGTATTTAATGTTTTATCGCGATACTGCAGGGAGAATCAATAAATCATGGTTGCTTTACCTTGCGAAGGTATGGCTTTACTGTTTCCCAACCTTGTGGATAAACCTTCTTAGCTTCCTCATTGCTAACCGAAGGAGCGATGATCACATCTTCCCCTTGTTGCCAATTCACAGGTGTTGCGACTTTGTGCCTTGCGGTTAACTGCATTGAATCAATTACCCGCAAGATTTCATTAAAGTTACGACCAGTAGTCATGGGATAAGTCATCATAAGCTTGATATTTTTATCGGGACCAATGATAAATACTGAACGAACGGTCGCGTTCGTAAGCGCTGTTCGTCCTTCTGCTGAACCTGTTTCATCTGCAGGAAACATATTATAGAGTTTGGCTACATGCAGATCAGTGTCTGCAATAACAGGATAACGAACGGGTGATCCACCGACATCTTCAACGTCTCTCAGCCATTTCTCGTGATCATTAAGCGGATCAATACTAAGCCCGATAAGTTTAGTATTACGCTTGTCAAATTCTGATTGAATATTGGCCATATACCCTAGTTCTGTTGTACAAACAGGTGTGAAATCCTTTGGGTGAGAAAATAATACTACCCAATGATCTCCAATCCATTCATGGAAATCAATCTTTCCTTGTGTAGTTTCTGCCTGAAAATTAGGTGCTTGATCATTAATGCGCAATGCCATAGGTGCCTCCTGTAGCTCCAATTTATTAAATGTATATTGAAATTAATTATAACTATAACTTAATAGACAAAACGAATATTAAAAATTTTACTTGCTTACACCGCCCGACAATAAATAACCGAGTATTTGAAAATGTATTGAAAAAATTATAAATTAACTTTAGCTTTTATTACTTATTACCCGTCAATGACCATCAGTAGTGTGACATTCAAAAATAAAATCATACGTATATTATTTTGTATGAAAATAACTGATAGCTTGTCACTAATTAAGAAAACTAAACGGAATTGATTTAATTTAACTTCTCAGGCTGGCATCACCAAGGTCCAATACTTGAATTAGAAATAATCCATTTTTGATCGCTTACCTGTCAAGGTTGACAATATAACGAATTATTTAGTAATTTGCATTCTAAAACCGGCTTACTTTTTTACTTTAGCCAAACTGAATCAACCTCAAATGACGAATAATCAAATTGCAGAGTACAATGTAGCGTTACGAAATAAACCCGCATTAGAGATTGTGCGTTGGGCCATCGCACGGGCAAACGGTCGTGCTGTTGTGTCAACCAACTTCCGCCCTTATGAGGCAGTTATTCTTCATCTTTGCATTCAAGTACAACCGGATATTCCAGTACTTTGGGTAGACCATGGTTACAACCGACCGGCAACTTACAAATTTGCTGAGCAGCTCCGTGATAGCCTCAATCTTAATCTTAAGACCTATCTTCCCAAGCTAACCGCAGCCCATCGTGATGCAATTTATGGCCCAATTCCAAGTATCGACGATGAAGCCGAGCTGAAGAAATTCAGTGCGATGATGAAATTAGAGCCCTTTCAACGTGGCATGAAGGAGCTTGCACCTACAGTTTGGTTGACTGCATTACGCAAAGTACAAAATCCGAATCGCGCTAGACTAGATATTCTTTCCGAGGATAAGACTTATCACACCATCAAAGTCAGCCCCGTTTTCTACTGGACGGATACCGACATGGAAACCTATCTCAAGCAGCATAATTTACCAAATGAATGGGATTATTTTGATCCAGCGAAAGCTGACGAAAAACGCGAATGCGGCCTACACATTAATGAGGAATAACATGCTGGCGGATTCAGTTCTGAGGATAAGTAGCCGTTGCTACCACTGCCCAAGCAGCTGATATGCGCGAATCAATCGGATCACACATAAAATGGCCCAACACCGTAGCGCTTATGGTTTATAAATATGGATAAAGCCATATAAAGGTTATTGCAAAAACTGTTAGCAAACAGATCAAGAGTTCATTACATATAAACCTATAGGGCTTGATGGTGAAAGCATCCGCAAGCTCTGTACTGGTTTTCTTTGCTACATCCATTTCTAGAAATCTTATTCGACGATAAATTGGTCTGTTTACAAACCAACGAAGGCACTCAAACACTAACAAAATACATGTTAAGCCAATTTGTATAAAAAGCTCTTCTTTTATAAGCATATGTATTTGTTCAGAAGAAAATAGCCAACCGAGCGCAACCAAATGTATGGTGATAGATATCCAAACATTTGCAATGTACTGTTTTGTTAGAAATTTTAGCGCATCTAATTTCCCTGCATCTAAGTCCATAATAGCTACTCCTTGCCCTGTCGTTCGACGATATTCGTTCCTTTATTATGGGGGCGCTGGTTAAGAAATGAAACAGATTTCTTTTAGATATTTTGAAGTGCCCCCCTCTATTGATCAATGATGTGAATCAGTGCATGAAAGCTGCCAGTAGGCATTCTATTGTTCGATAAGAATTATTATTTCTAATCTGATAATTGATTTATCGTGATTTCTATTTGATTGCAATTGCTGAAGCTTAATCTTTAGCGCCCACTCTTTTTCTGTCTGAAAATGCATTACTATTCATCACGTAATGTTATAGTAATTTTTGTCACGTTACGTAAGCAACTGATTGATTTAATGAATATTATTAATGATTAGCAGGAGTTATAAATAACTGTTTTTATTAATATTAATCTCGCCAGTGCTCGCTAAGACAGGTTATTGTCACGTTTATTCCATGAAGATATGATATGAGTAAACATGAAGCATTGAAGTACTATCTCAGCTTTCATTACGGGTACGAAATGATACTCTTCGGGATATATTGACAAATATTTTAATGACGAGGCAAATCTATGAAAGCAAACGCAGTAGGCATAAATCATGTGGCATTAGAAGTTGGAAATATTGATGAAGCGTTGAAATTTTATGGCAACTTCTTGAATTTCGAAGTTCATGAAAAAAATGAGATGCAAGCCTTTATTTATTTTGGGGATCAATTTATCAATTTTACAAAAAATGATAATAGACAGCCTGATCAAAAGCGACACATTGGAATAGCGGTAGATAATAAGGAATTAGTGAGGCAGACACTTGAACAGATGGGGGTCAAACTTTTAGAAGGTCCTTTTCTTGATTTTCTTGATCCTTGGGGAAATCGAGTGGAAATAACTACTTATATCAATATTCAATATACAAAAGCTGACCATGTATTGCAGGGTATGGGGCTTGGTCATCTGAAAAAAACTGAGCAAGCTTTGGCTGAATTGAATGCAAGAGGTTTAGGACCTAAAAAATTATGATAATAGCTAGGTATTCTGGGACCCAATAATTTTTTTTAGAAATGTTTCCAAAATAGATGGAGCTATATAAGGATAAGCTGCTAAGTTAGCCTAACAACTTCATCCATCAACCTACTCTGCAGTATAGATGCACTAATTCTGAGTCATTTGTCATAACAGCAATATGGGTCAAATCTACAAGGTGGAGCACTTTCCAACGCCGTATTTGATAAAACCGCCAGATTTCCTGCCGATCAGTAGATTAATCGGTTACGTTTATGGATATTCACTTACAGTATTCTCCTGAATGTTGTAAATTCTTACAACATTGTTTTACAAGCCCTTTATTGGAAAAATCAGGAAATTATTGAAGAATTCAAGGATGTACACTATGAGGATTTATATTGACGGACGCAATCCGCTACGTTTATGGCATCCTACACCTTACATATGTCGTTGCGGATTCCTTTGACCCGCTCGGTGATAATACGAACGGTAGTGAAAAAACTGCGACGTAAGCTCAAGTTCACCATGCCGAACTGCATGCACATCACCGACAATTCGCATAACAGCCTGCTGGCAAGGGAAACTGCGATAGTATGTAAGATCAATCAGGATTACGTAATTCTCACATCGAGCAACAGTCAATTCCTGCTAATCTTAGTCAAATCGAGTCCTGAAACCGCCGCCATGCGCTCCTTCACTAGCGAACAGAACATTGTAATGGGCAGTACGTTTCTTCTGAACAACGAGCACAATAAGCTCGCCGAACTGGAGTAAATCATGCTCGCCTCAATTGTGCGTGCTATGCTCAAGCAGCGCCTGCTGGTGGTGGCGGTGGCACTCCTTCTGTGCGGCGGGGGATTTTTTGCGGCAAAGGAGCTGACAGTCGATGCTTTTCCCGATGTGACTAATATTCAAGTGCAGATCGCCACCGAAGCAATCGGTCGCAATCCTGAAGAGATCGAGCGATTGATCACAATACCGATAGAACTCACCATGACCGGCCTGCCGGGGTTGGTGGAGATGCGCTCCCTGAACAAAAGCGGGTTATCGCTTATCACGCTGGTGTTTACCGACAAGACTGATGTTTACTTTGCGCGCCAACTGGTGATAGAACGGCTGATCCGTGTCGCGCCTAGGATGCCGCCGGGCGCTACGCCGGAGCTCGGCCCGGTATCGACCGGCCTGGGAGAAGTCTATCAATATACGCTTGACCGTCCCGACGACGGGCAGCGTGTACTCACGATTGAGGAGTTGACTGAACGGCGCACCATTCAGGATTGGGTAGTGCGGCCGATGCTGCGCTCGATCCCGGGTGTGGCGGAAGTCAACTCCATCGGCGGTTACGTTAAGCAATATCACGTGCTGATCGATCCCAACCTGTTGCGCCATTATGATCTGACACTGTCGCAAGTTGACCACGCCATCGCGAGCAACAACGCTAATGCCAGTGGCAACATCCTGGCACTGCGCCCGGAGCAGTACCTGATCCGCGGCGTCGGTCTGATCAAAACACTGGAAGACATCCGCAACATCGTGCTGAAAGAAATTCAGGGTGTACCAGTATATGTGCGCGATGTGGTTGAGGTAAAATTCGGCACCGAAGTGCGCCAGGGAGCCAGTATCAAGAATGGTTACACTGAATCTGTAACCGGAATTGTGATGATGTTGCGCGACGGCAACGCCAAGGAAATAGTAGGACGGGTTAAGGAAAAAGTTAACGAGATAAACACGCACGGCCTCTTGCCGGGCGGGCTCCAGATTGTGCCCTTTTACGACAGCACCGACATGGTGGATGCTGCTCTGGCGGCAGTGAACAGTACCTTGATCGAGGCCATGATCTTCGTGATCGCAGTATTATTTGTCTTCCTCGGCAACTTGCGCACTAGCCTGGTAGTGTGTTCGACACTGATCGTCACACCGCTAGTTACTTTTATGGTGATGAACCAGCAAGGGATGCCGGCCAATTTGATGTCGCTGGGAGGATTGACAATTGCCATCGGCATGATGGTGGACCCGATGGTGGTAGTGGTGGAAAACATCTTTCACCGTCTGGGACAGGCCCGCAACACGGGAGAATCAAAGATTGATATCATCGTCAAGGCGGCAGCCGAGGTAGGTACCCCGGTGATCTTCGGTGTCATCGTCATTATCCTCGTATTTCTGCCGTTGATGACGCTGGAGGGCATGGAAGGCAAGATGTTTAACCCGCTCGCTGTGACCATCGCCATCTCATTGCTGGTAGCGCTGGTTGTTTCGATGCTGCTGTCGCCGGTGCTCAGCGACTACCTTCTGCAACCTGGTGCTGACCACGACACCAAAATTGTCTCCACTCTTAAATCTCTCTACCTGCGCGTACTGAATTTAGCGCTGTCCTATCCGAAAACCACTGTGATGCTGTCGCTAGGCTCCCTATTGCTGGCAATCGCCTTGTATCCATTCCTTGGTAAATCTTTCATTCCGATCATAAAGGAAGGCGCAGTGACACCGGTGATTATCCGTGTGCCATCGATTTCTCTGGATGACGCGATTCAGCTGGAAACTGAGGCGATGAAACTGATTGCCGCAATCCCAGGGGTAAAGAGTGTAGTATCCAAGCTCGGCCGTGGCGAATCACCCGCCGATCCGGCGTCGCAGAATGAGTCCGATCCTATTGTGGTGCTGGATCTGGAGAAATCCGGCCGCACCCAGCAGGAGATCGAGGAGGATATCCGTAAAACGCTGGCAAAGTTGCCCGGCGTGAGTATTATGCTGTCGCAGCCGATTGCGGCGCGCGTGGACGAAATGATAACCGGGGTGCGCTCGCAGGTTGCAGTTAAAATCTTTGGCGATGACCTGGAAGAATTGCGCAAGTTGTCGGAGCAAGTGGCGCGTATCGTCAAATCAACGCGCGGTGCACGCGATCTCCGTATTGAGCGTTTATCTGGCCAGCAAGCGCTGACCATCGATATCGACCGCCACGCCATTTCCCGTTACAGCCTCAACGTTTCCGATGTGAACGAGCTGATCGAAACCGCTATCGGTGGCAAGGCAGTCACCCAGGTGTTCGAGAATGAGCGCCGCTTTGTATTGCTGTTGCGTTACCCCGAGCAGTCCCGCAATAATATCGAAGTTATTCGTGAACTCTTACTGCGCCCTCACGGCAGCGCCGGTCCAGGCGAGATGCTGGCACCCGGTGGTGTTTTAGTGCCGCTGAGCGCGGTGGCGGAGATCAAGCTCATGGATGGCCCTGCGGTCGTTTCGCGCGAATACGCCCACCGTCGGGTGGTAGTCGGTGCCAATGTGCATGAACGCGATTTGGGTGGTTTCGTAGCTGAGCTGCAAGAGCGCCTAGCCAAGGAAATTCAGTTACCTGCCGGCTACTATTTCGTCTGGGGTGGACAGTTTGAAAACATGGAACGCGCCATGGCGACACTCTCCGTAATCGTGCCGATTACCTTGGCAATGATCTTCTTCTTATTGTTTATATTGTTCGGCTCAATCAAACTCGCCGGGCTCATTTATCTGGTTTTGCCGTTTGCCTCAGTCGGCGGCGTCATCGGTTTGTTCATCAGCGGCGAATACCTATCAGTGCCCGCGTCAGTGGGCTTCATTGCGGTATGGGGCATCGCGATATTGAATAGTGTCGTGTTGATTTCTTTCATTTGGGAACTACGTAAGCAGGGTTTGGATGTGAAGGAAGCAGTGAGAAAAGGCTGCGAACAACGCTTCCGCCCCGTGCTCATGACCGCCTCGGTTACAATATTGGGTCTGATGCCATTCTTGGCCACCACCGGCCTTGGCTCCGAAGTACAGAAACCGCTTGCCATCGTCGTGATCTGTGGGCTGACCACTGCGACCATGATGACAATGGTGGTCATGCCTATGTTATATCGCTGGTTTGACGATCAGCCTGAGAAGAATCTGATAAGAACATCATGAAAGTGATTAGCGCAATTTCTTGAGCTGACTCTGATTCAGTGAACGAGCAAGTCATCGGTTTATGCAGCAAATTGACTGCGAATGTAAAACTGATTGGCGAAATTAGAAGATGTCTGGTTACCAAAGCAATAGGGGTCACACAGCAATAGCAGCAATAGGGGTCAGATACTGTCTTGAATTGCAAGTGTTGAATGATTGAAGTTTGCATCAAATGGTTGTCCTGATTTAATAACTCCGTAAATCAAATGTGCCAGCTTACGCATAACTGCTCCTACAATGGCTTTGGGGGCCAAACCTGTGGTACTTAATCTATCACCGAACGTTTTTAGTATTGGATTATGATGCCTGGCTACCAAGCTAGGCATATACAGCGCGCGGCGAAGCTCGTTGTGCCCAGTACGGCTCATCATCGTTCTGCCTTTGACGGAACTGCCCGATACGCGTTGTCGAGGTGTGACACCAATGAAAGCTGCTAATGCCTTAGCATTGGTAAAACGTCGCACATCTCCCGCATAAGCCAACACTTTTGCAATGGTAGTATCACCGATGCCAGGGATGCTGCGGAGCAGCTCGGCATCACGCTTAAGATCAGGGTGCCGGTCAATGTGATCATTGATTCTGTGTTCTAGTTCTTTAATCTGCTTGTTAAGCCAGTCCAGATGGATTTGAACATCTTGCACTAAGCGTGTTTGTCCACTTGCCAGATGCGCTTCCATGCGGTTACTTTCCTGCTGATGCATTTCCTTGAGTGCTTGCAAGCGATCGACCCAGCCGCGTAATTCACGCCACGCAAGGGCGAAGGTGTCCAAAACCCAGGATGCATGGCTGCACAAAATCGGGCCAGTAACGTAGCATCGGCTCGATCTGTTTTATTACGCGCGAGTTCGCCTTGTGCAAAGCCTTTGATGCGGGCTGGATTTACCACACTCACGCGCCAGCCCTCTGCCACAAGATTGGTTGCCAATGTTTCGCTATAAGGACCGGTAGCCTCCATACATAGATGCGTTTGCTCAGGTATTGCGTCACGTTCACGAAGCCAATCTGTAAAAGCCTTGTAGCCTGTGGGCGTGTTGTCAAACACTTTGGTTCTGATTTTGTTGTTGATGAATAATGCTATGTCGAATTTACGCTTGGCAACATCAATGCCAACCACACAGGCTATTTCATTCATCATTCGTACCTTCCTCGTATGCAGGTTTTATCTGTCTAACAGTCTACCCAAGTTACTGTTCGGTTTAATTGAATGAGAAATGAACCGCAGCACCTATCTGACCCACAGGCTCATACACCTAAAGTCTTGCCGGTGTCTTGCGATTCTGCCTGTTCAACACGACTATTGCAGTGCTTTTCATCGGCAGCGTCAATATACGAAGTCTTGCATTATATTATCCGTTAATGACCATCAGTAGTGTGACATTCAAAAATAAAAGGGGCTGTAGTAGATTAGCTTATCAACTAAGCTAATCTACTACAGCCCCGCTCCTTCCCGACAGATGGAAAGTTTAGGATAGCGCTCTTTCCATGAAAAAATTTGGAGTCTTCCAGACTGGAGTACTTTTCGAGGGGTAAAGAGATTATGAGGCCAATTGAGTTCGAAATTGCTACATCCCCAGACTTGTGCCGACTCAAGCCAGCGGTATTCAAGAGCGCGATTAACCCAACCACCACAGCACCAGCGTGGAGGACGAATATCCCAATCTGGATGATTATCAAACGAAAGCAGTGAAAATGGCTCCTGAATCCTCCGCATCCAAACTGCACTCAGGTGATGAAAATCACCAGAACCATAAAGAATAAAGGGGCGTAAATAAGGTTTAATCTCTGAATAAAAATTCTCAATTTCACTAATAGGGGCTGAGAAACGGAGTCTAGGTCCCCAAATTTGCAAATTTACTGAAGGAATCTGAAGCATGGAAGCTGTAGACGTAAGCGCTCCGTCAAGGTCAAGGTAAATTTGAGTAGAGTATTGACTTGCCATGTAATATGAAATTTTTTAAGAAAGACAAGAATTTTGATGAACCTGGCTGTCAATGCTTTTCAAAGATACTTCAAAGATGCGACAGCGATAAATTATCACTGTTGCTATTTGGAGTCTAGCCTTACGGTATGTAGTTTAGAAAATAAATAAACTATACAAGCTTGTAGCAAAGGATCTGATCGGTTTTATCTGAATCCAGGGGGTGAGTTCCAGATAAGAAGAATGGGTGCGATTACAAACCTCCGGGGAAGCAAAACAATCCAATGACAAGCTCAAGCTTCAAATTAGGTGGCTCACCAAATCGGATAAATCTGGTAACTGGTTTATTGCGGTTTCAATTATTTTTAGTATTTCGCCTTAACACCAGCTTAGGTTACAGACTCTTTGCCAGAATAAGCCCCAACAACAATTGCAACAACTTGAAGAATAAAGACAAAGAAACTCATTCGGACACTAAAAGTGTTGATTATGCCACCAAGTACACCAGCAAAACTAACGATGCCGAAAACTGTTATCACGCCGACAGGTATTAGGAAGCCATAAAGCAAGCGGGATACGTTGGTCGAGATGTATGACCCCGCAATAATGGCAATGTATGACGAAATTCCTGGGGCAAGTACCCATATCTTTAATATATTGAGGAAAGAGTCTGAATCTGGATCATTGATTCGAGGAATTGGAATACTGAACAAAATTGACATCAGCCAAGCAACCACAATCCATGCGATAGCAAAAGTTACTAGTGCTACAACAATCCCAACGAAATCTTTCAACAAAGCTTTCATATAGCTATTCCCTAATATTGGCAATCCGTATAAACAACGGACTTAAGTAATCATTTCTGTGGCGATGCAGGATCATTGTCACTCTGACATACTACAGACCACAGCTCAGCGGGTAGTAATCTTCGTACCTCAGTCAAGAATCCGGACCGGTACTCTGGAGTGGTAAAGTGAAAAGTCACGCAGCGATCATCGCGTTTCCAATCTTGATCTTTTGTCCCACCCCATGGAATGCGGTTATTGCCACTTTGTTGTGAGTACTGAGATAGCGATCTTAGACAATTGACAAGTGCAAGATCGTTAGATTTGATAGTGATGCTAAATTTATATGCAGCGTGATTCATTGTAATGTGATCTCTTATAAACCTAACATAAACCTAACGTAAGGTAGTTGATGGGAGTGTATCGCAATGAGAAATAGAATATTTTATTTAGAAAACCTTCAAATAATAAAGCATCAACGCTTAATTTAATTTCTTCCCGTTCAAGTAACATACATGGACGCCCACATTTGCCAAGCTTTCAATCGATGATGCGTCAAAGGTAAAGATTGCAGCCATACATCCGGATTTTTAGTGAGGCTGTTGCCTCTATCCCTGATGGAATTCGCTGAGTAGCTCCTAATCACGGGGGCGCACTTTATGTGCTGTGTTACTTACAGGTTTTTCTACTCACGGTCTTACCAGTATCGCCATCACTTCATGATTGCCTGTGCAATCGGAAAAATTCCTCAATAATTCGTTGTTACTCAGATTTTATTCAACCGCCACGATTATATTCCGGCCACGATAGTTGCCGGAATATAATCGGGGTGGAATTTTCGGTCGTTAGTCAAGAGTGCTCACACAATCCGGGCATTCTTGTTCGCCAGTGCAACCGCCGCCACATTTTTGTTGCATCTAGTCATCAGCTTTCTCAACCAACCTTCTGGCTCTGCCCTATTCTCGGCAAATCGAATCACGGCTCTTGCTCCATGGATCAGCAGCGTTCTGAGGTAAGTATCCCCTCGCTTGCTAATGCCCAGTAAATTCTGCTTGCCGCCACTGGAATGCTGTCTGGGCACCAATCCCATCCATGCAGCTAACTGACGACCACTCTTAAATTCCTTGGCTTTGCCTACAGTTGCCACAATTGCACTGGCCGTGATCGGGCCTATTCCAGGAATCTCCTCCAGTTTCCTGCTGGCTTCGTTCTCACGGTGCCACAGCACGATCTGCTTTTCCAGTTCATCTACCTGACGATCCATCTCCTTCAGGTTCTCTGTCAACCGTTTCAGCAAATTTCGCATCAAGCCAGGCAAGTCGTTCTCACCATCTTCCAGGATCTCCGGCATCTGCTTCATGATCGATTGTATCCCCTGGGGTATCACGATCCCAAACTCTGAGAGTAATCCCCGTATTTGGTTTGACTGTGCAGTTCTCGCCTTCACAAATCCCTGTCTGGCACGATGCACCGACAGAATCGCCTGTTGCTCAACGTTCTTGATCGGTACAAAACGCATGTTGGGTCGGCTCACCGCTTCGCAGATCGCTTCCGCATCCGCCATGTCATGCTTGTTGGTCTTCACGTAGGGTTTGACGAACTGGGGTGACATAAGCTTGACAGTATGCCCAAATTCACTCAGCTTCCTCGCCCAGTGATGTGAGCTACCACATGCTTCCATACCGATCAGGCATGGCTCTAGGTTCGCAAAATATTTCGCCATGTCTTTCCGCTTCAACTGCCTGCGCAACACTGCCTTGCCGCGCTCATCCACACCATGAATTTGAAATAATGACTTTGCCAAATCAATACCAATTATCGTAATTTTCATTTCGGACGCTCCTCTCTAGTTACGTGGCTTTCAACACCACTGCTTTGGCACTCTGTTGCCGTTTAGGATAGTTGGGCGTCCATTCCATTACGGGGGCCACAAATACATACCGCTAAAAATTAACTCTCAAATATAGAGATTTTTGCTTCTCCCCTCAAGTAAAAATGAATCTGTCATGACAAGCGACCGGTAGTGAGCCTGCGATGTATAAAGCTGGTGAGCGGACGGAAGCGCAGTCAAGTCAGTGATAAAAATTGCAACATGGCAAACGCATAAATCCCTAGGAGGGCACTGCTTGGCGCACGCTACACAAAAGAGCGAGAGGTGCCTGTTGAGTGATGCGCGATTGACACGGTTTTATAGTGGGTTGCCATTTGAAACACAATAACTAATCCATCGGAGATATCAGCATGCAATGAAAAGTGAACTCTCCAATAAAGCCGAGTTCTTAGCTCACCTGATTACGGGATAAGCGGGGTTTGAGCTGATTACTTCATCCGTTCAACGAAGTCATCGGTTTCCCTGCATATTTACACGCGGATAGAAAATCTGGCGCAATTAGGCAACGTGTCGATATCGATCATCATTAATCAATTGCTGGAATGTGGATTTGAAGCAGTGGTTAAAGAGCTGCTACCGGAAATGGCGAATAAAGTCAAAATGATCATAGAAGATCAAATAAAGCGACCTCTCATCGGTGAGAAGATTAAAGCCGAAAAAAAACCTAAATCACTATCCAGCAAATAGCCTTCAATCATGTCACCGCGCTTATTGCTTCATGGTTACGACACCTTAGAATGCGCCTATTACCTCACATCGGGTCAGGGCTGTTTGATCGACTATGAGCAATTGACTGTGGACAAAGCAGCGTTATGCCAAGCCAAACCGCGCAAACCCAAACATCCCAAGCTCGGCAGTGAAGAATTCCTGTTGGCACCACATAGAACCAAGAGCGACTACCCGTTTTTGATCGAGAAAAGGCTGGCACTTCAAACTTGAATCTGCCGGTAAATATACAATTTACAAGAAAGATTAACCCAACTTGTCAATGCCAATCCTTCACTTCAATTTTCCGGCTTTATGGGTACAATCCGGCTAGCTGCGAGTTTTGCCCGTGTTCTCGCCTCAGAGGTATCTGTGCCATTTGCTAAAGCCACGCCCATGCGACGACGGGCGAATGATTCCGGCTTGCCGAAGAGGCGCAAATCACTTTGCGGTACGCGTAGCGCTTCATCCACACCAGTGAAAGCGATACCTTGTTCTTCCAGTTGTCCATAAATTACCGCACTCGCACCGGGTGCACGCAAGGTCGTGTTGACGGACAAGCCAAGTATGGCGCGAGCATGCAGTTCGAATTCGCTCTGCACCTGACTGCACATGGTTACCATACCGGTGTCGTGCGGACGTGGACTTACTTATGTGGGCGATGAGCTACCTGATGTCCCGGTGCATTGGGATAGCGATCCACAGCGATAGTTTCTACTCCCAAGCGCTGCAATGCAATGATCACTTCCTTGCCGAGCTCTCCGCTACCTAGCAACATGACTTTGGTTGCGGAAGGGCTAAGTGGGGTACCTATAACGAATCGTTTGCTCATGGTATGTTTCGAAGAGAAAAATTGTAAATAGCGGAAAATATACTACTGAAGCGCACATATTTTCGCAGCAATCGCGGAATAAAAATGTGAGATGATTCTTTTTACTCGATAGACAATGCTTGTAGTTCCCACTTGCTTATGCAAACGCGTGAACTATTGCTCCGTCGCCATCGGCCGCAATCATCTAAAAAAGAGGACACAATGGAAACAAAAACAATTTATTCGATTTCAGTAAAAAAGAATGATGGCAATGATATAGTTCTTGATAAGTATCGAGGGAAAGTATTGCTGATCGTCAATGTCGCCAGTGAATGCGGTTTTACTCCTCAATATAAAGGCTTAGAGGCGTTATATCGCCAGTACAAGGAAAAAGGATTGGAAATTTTAGGTTTTCCATGTAATCAATTTGGCGGACAAGAACCTGGTAATGATGAAGAAATTAAAAACTTCTGCTCGCTTAATTATGATGTAACTTTTCCTTTATTTGCCAAGATAGAAGTAAATGGCGAAAGTGCTCACCCCCTTTACCAGTATCTGAAAACTGAACAAAAAGGCATTTTAGGAACAGAAGCGATTAAGTGGAATTTCACCAAATTTTTAGTTGATCGCAACGGTGAAGTCGTTAAACGTTTTGCACCTCAAACGACACCAGCGGAGCTAGAGAAAGAAATTAATTCGCTACTATAATTGAGGAAGTGTAGGAAAAATAACCATCTTTTTCATAGGAACTGAATGTACTGAGCGCTGAATTAGTTATCTAAAACATAGATGACTGATCAAAAATTTACTTCATTCCGATTCAATTGGCCGAAAAAGCTAAAAGTTTTGCAGTATTTTTGCCGCTTCAGACAAATTAATCCGCTTTCACTACCCTCTCTGAGAGTCGAAAAGAAATGACACCACAAAGCATATTGACAATAATTGCCTGCAATGTATAACTCGAGTAAGTTATAAACTGGCAGATACGCAAGATTCAGAATGTAAGTTCTATTCAAACGTGAACTGAAGCTATCCCCAAATTTCGAAAATTTATCAAAATTAAGCATCAGGGATAAATAATGAAAGCTATTATTGCAGCAACATTAAGTTTATTAATTGTTATGACAGCATTTGCGATGGAGAAAACAGTGATATCCAGCCCCCTAGAATCGAATCAAAATATCAGTTCAAAGACAGATTACATTGTCTTAGGAATGGGTTGCTTTTGGGGCGCCGAGAAGCGCATGAGCGAGATTTCGGGTGTTCTCGATGTAGAAAGTGGTTATGCAGGCGGTGACCTTCCTGGCGTTGGCTACCAGCAGATATTGAATCATGAGAAGGCGCTTCGCGCAGGCAAGGCTGCAGGACGGAATCATGCCGAAGTGATCAAGATAACTTTCAACCCAGAGAAAGTAACGCTGGAAACCGTGTTGGCGAAATTCTGGGAAAACCATAATCCAACACAGGGTGACCGTCAGGGCAACGACATCGGCAGCAATTACCGGAGCGCAATTTATTATCATGACGCAACCCAGAAAGACCTTGCACTGGCAACGCAGAAAGTTTACCAGCAGGGACTGAATGCCGTCGGCTATGGTCCGATCACAACTGAAATCCTGCCACTGAAAAATTACATCACAGCCGAGGAATACCACCAAGACTATCTGAAGAAGAATCCCAACGGATACTGCGGCCTCGGCGGCACGGGGGTAAAGTACCCCGCATCGAACCAGAAGGCTGCACAAAATGATCCATTAAGCAGTGGAGCAATTACTGATCGCATGAAGCCGCTGAATGGCAAAGATTTAAACTTTGCTCAGCAATTGGTTATTTTTGAGGCCGAGAATTGCGATTTCTGCAAGCAGTTTGACGAGGATATTCTCAATCGCTGGCAAGCAGCAGTACCCGTCGTTGCAACGATGAACGCCAACTCTCCTGCCGGTTGGACACTGGAAAAACCATTATTTGCTGCCCCTACCATTGTGCTGTTCAGAAACGGCAAAGAAGTCACCCGTTACACGGGATATAACGGGGAACAATCAAATTTCTGGAAATGGCTGGGCTTTCAGTTATTGTCGCCGGAACAACAGAAAATCGCCTTTGAGCAAGGCACCGAACCGCCGTTCACTGCCAATAATTTGGATGAAAAACGTCCTGGTAAATTTGTCGATCCGATTACGGGTGCTACGCTTTTTCTCAGCCAGACAAAGTTCGATAGCAAGAGTGGCTGGCCCAGCTTTATCGACCCTGTTGAAGGATCAGTGACACTCCATGAAGATAATTCACATGGCATGAAACGAATCGAAGTCCGCAGTGCAAGTTCAGGCATTCATCTTGGTCACGTTTTTAATGATGGCCCGGCTCCCAGCTTCAAGCGCTATTGTATCAACGGCAATGTCCTGAAGTTCATCCCAGATTGATTGAGAAGAAACGTATCCCTCTTTATTTACCTTATACCATTTCCAAATCAAACATGACGCGAAGGCGATCCGCAGACAGTATAAATAATACGGCAAGGAGAAGCCGACAAAATCGGGTTTGATTTAGAAATGGAATTAGAGAGGTATGCAGATTTTCATGGAACAGCCTCCATCCGCAATCTTCGACCTCTAAAAGTAAATATGTGCTTGCCCTAGTCTGATCCAATCCAGGCCTTTGCTGATACGATTACCTTACTGTGGATCAATAATGATCTTTCCATGTTGATCGTATGTCATGCAGTTTCTCAAGGCCCTTGAGCACAGGATTAGTAGGCAATGCACGCAACCAACACCTTGCTCGAAGTGCCCTTGCTATCAATGGCGCTTCGTTCGCCAATACCCGGGCATAATGTAGAACAAAGGGATCATTACAAAGATTGCATACGATAAATAGAGCGATACATAGGCGAGAGGAACTGCGAGCAGATATTCAGCGGTTGCAATCAAATTCTGAAGCTGGATTGCGGCATGATGCCTCGCTAGATCCTGGTTATGGACAAGTTGGCGGAACACAACTTGGCGAAGCAGCGCAAAGGAGCCAATGACGCACGCGAGAACAACAGAATACAAAGCGACAGCAAACGGCTCAACGGGATTTTGTCCGAGATAGGCGGTTGCGAACAGGATCAGGGACATCCAGAAAAGCAAGTTGCTGTTTGCCCAGAGTAGCGGCCGATCAACCAGGCGAATAGGGTGCAATAGATAGTGGTGAGCCACCCACATGAGGATCAGTAAGACGAAGCTCAGCACGTAACTAAAAAATACCGGTGCTACGGCAAGCAATCCCCTCAAACTCGGTTCGTTCGGCGCCTTGAGCTCCAACACCATGATGGTGATGATGATGGCGATGACACCGTCACTGAAAGACTGCAGGCGATCCGTGCCTAGGTTTGCTATTGGATCGTTCTGATTCATAAGTACCTCACGTAATTTATACGACAAAATGTCTCATAATCTGAAACGGAATGTCATATAACTTGACTAAGTGTTCCTAGGGTCTGTTGACGTTTTGAGATAAGTATTTCATAAATAGAAGCAAACTCGTAATATTGAGAGGTTCTCACACCACCAATAAAACGAGTTTGCGATGCCCCGATTGATGCTCAGCGATGAGTTCTGGTCGAAGCTGGAGAAAATTCTGCTTCAAGAAGCGATTTATAACAAGCGCAATTTGCGCATGGCAGTAGAAGGTATGCTATACC
>NZ_FNPJ01000067.1 GCF_900107265.1 Nitrosomonas sp. Nm33
TCGCCGCATCGTGAACAAATGACCGCTTCTTCCATTTCGCCACGGTCTTCTCGTTAATTCCGTGGCGTTTTGCCAATGCTTTCAGGCTCTCTTGACTATGTTGTATCGCTCGACGCACCACCTCTGTCGTACGGGCGCTTCCATGCAGTACCTGTCCCATAATATATCCCTCGATAATTGACTATATGTTACTCCAGTACACCGTGGGACTAAACATCTAATGTATCCATTTCTGCTTGACATGGTGCGTTTGCAAGCTGAATTGATAGATATTGAGTCAGTGAAAATACTCAAGATATTCTTGATTTGAAAATAAAATGACTATTGCTTCCCTCTTTTTAATTGCTTGGCAAGCTCAAGAATTTCATTAGAAAGCCGAACTTTAAATCCTTCAAATAAAACCCGATGGCACTGATGATAAGTCTGCAATGCCTGGTCAAACTGCTCGTGCCTGATATAATGAGACATTAGCTGTCGATAATATGCTTCCGTCAGGGGTTTTAGTTCTATTCCTTTGGTTAATAACAAACAAACGCGGTCATATTCTCCGTTCTTTTCATGGAAATTTATGGACAAATCCAGCATGCGGGATAATTTATTCAATAATTGGTATTGTTTTAATATTCCTGGTCCCGAATCGAAGTTTTTCAGAAATGTGCCTCGGTAGAGTTTCAACAGCCGGTCAGTTAATTTAATGATCTCAGACTGCTGTCCATCATTAAGAGCTTGCTCCAACTTATCTACAGTCGCTTCAAACACCCACAAATCTAACCAGCAATAACTGCTATTAAGGGAAATTAGGCCAGAACTTAATATTACGGCTTCCTTGCCAAGGAGTTTGCGTAACCGGTGCAGCGCTGTTTCCAGCGACTGTCTGGCCAAGTCACCATCAACATCAGGCCATAATATATCAGTGAGTTGAATGTAATGAACATTTCGACCACCCAATATGATTAGTGCCTCCAGCAATTCAAGTATTTTCTTTTGGCTTTTGCCGGATTGCTCGAGCTGTTTACCCTCGACCTGAATCACTAACGAACCAAAACTATAGATTCGTACCGGCCAAGGCCATTTCTCGAGATACAAAGGTGGAGAAACCAGCAGCCGGAGTTGCTTTAGTAAACATACAGCAAATTCTTCTTCAATACTGTTCTCGATGGCTAATAAACACAAGGGTGTCAAAACCTTTGGGCGCCATCCGAAAAAAGTAAAAGCTTTTTCAGTATGCATGATTCGTAATAGCTCTTTTATGGCTGCGAGCGTACGACGCTGATTTTGTTGTAAATACGCTAACCAAGCATCGGCAACATAATACTGGATCTGATTATGTTTGTTAGTAATATCCTTTGCTGTTGCTGCGGCAAGCAAAGAAAGCATTTGCTCTGCTTTTTGCCACTGCGACAGTTCAGCGAGTATTTGCACTTCAAGTGACCAAAAGGCGACATAAGCGATTTTAAAGTGAATCAATTCTGCCAACTGCAGTGCCTGTTGATTTTGTTCTAAGGCATATTGCAGGTCCCCAGCTAAAGCGGCTAGCCACACAACATAAGAATAATGCATCAAAACAGGTATACGCTGACGATTATTCCTAGATTGAATTGCTTTCTGCAGAGCATTTTCAGCACTAATCAAATCACTGTCATTGATATGACAACCAACAATATTGATAAGCAGTGCTCTTTCAAATAAATGAATACCTGATTTCTTCGATAGTTCCAATCCTTTATGGGTGTATTTGAGCCCTTTGACGGTATCGGCCGTCAATAAACCTTGAATCACTAATAGATAGGCACTCATGATTCTAACCATAACGGATAAGTCCTCATCTTCCAGAGCTAATTCCAAGAAGGGCGCAACTGTATTCAGTTTAGATAATTGATAATTAAATATGTAATACTGCGCCAATTGTATGCTCAGCAATATCTTCGATGTCTTGATCGGAATAAAACGGAACACTCGTTCACATACTCTAATCAAATTCTGTAACCAAGGATGTTGAGGGTTATAGACTGAAAAACTATTTACTGCCGTTGCATAAAACTGAATTCTTAATTCGATCGACGGGCAGGCATATCGCTTGAGTATTTCATCGAAACGGCTCATCCAAACCTTTAGTTTGGAAAAATCATCCCAACTGATCGCAATCGATTCAACTGCGGCTACCCAGGCAGAATAAATACCTTTGACATCATGATTTATAACAAATTTCTGATAACTTTCTTCCAGCCGCTGTTCCGCCAATAGAGGCTCCGTTGGTTTCAATGCTGCAGCATGCCAATAATTCAACCAGGCATCCGTATCTAGATATTCGCTCGGCAATGCTTTCATCCATTGATTGAGAGTGTGATATCGTCCTGAATTGATTAATTGTTCAGCCTGTTGCAATAGCAATGTTTTCAATGACGGCCAATCCTGTAATTTCTGATAAAGCAGCGTAGCCTCAGCAGAATTACCCTGTTTGACCAGTATCGCAGCTGCCTTATACTGCAATTCTTGCCAATTCTCCGGAGTAAATAGTGTATCGGCCTGGGTCAGCAATAAATCTCTGAACAGTGGATAAAAGCGATAAGCGGGAGTGGAACTGGCAGTGCGCTCAATCAGAAAGTTTTTAGAGACCAGCTCATCGAGATGGGAGCTGGTCTGGCGGCACCCGGTCAGATGCGTAGCCATTTCTGCTGTGAATTGGGTAAACAATGCGCTGGCTACTAAGCACGCATGTAATTCCTTAGGTAAATGTGCAAGTATTTCCGAAGCCAGATAATGAAAAATATTTTCAGTGGGACTAAAATCCCCAGGGAAGCCGGGGGTAGCGAATTGTCTTGCCATCAGCACCATACCGACAGCCCAACCTTGTGTTTTTGACTGGATATGATGGATCTGATGATCCTCCAGCTGCGGATTTAGCCATTTCATGAATGCATAGCTTTCCAGCTCATTGAACTGTAACTCAATGTCACCTATCTCTAATAACTCATTATTCAGGTGCAAACGTTTAAGTGCAGCACTGAGATGATTTCTGCTGATACAGATCAATTGCATGCCATCTGGCAACTGATTTATGGCAATTTGTAACAGGCGGAGAAAAATGGCATCCTTTTCCAATTCTTGACAATTATCCAGAACAATGGCTGATTCCTGAGTAAGTAAAGCAAAAAGCTCGCGAAAAAAGACGTGCGCAAAATTTTCTACATCATCGGCATATTCAGAAGTAAAAACAGGCAATTTAAGCTTCTGCCTGGGATAGTTCTTTTGCGCGGCTAATGCCAGAAAATAAAAGATATCGGCAAAATTATTCTCACCGATATCGATTCGATACCAAAGAAAGGATGCTTGCTGTTTCTTTAGCAGGCTGGCGATAAAAACAGTTTTGCCAGATCCAGGCGCCCCATTCACCCAGATCATCTTAATCATCTTTCTTTGCTCAACTAGTTTAAATAAGCGATCACGCTCAAAAACATGCTCGTAATTTGGCGGCATGATTTTACTCGGATACTTTTTTATTTTTCTTATTTCAAGATATTTTTTCAATATGTGTATGTCATTTGTAAGTTCTTAAATGCTACTTTACCGCGGGATTTTATTTTAACTACACTGAAACGGAGGGAGGATAAGTATGAGGAGGATATTCGCTGCAGAGTCTCTTGCAGGTAATTTAAGCTTATCGCATAAAAAGAAATGCAATTTTCGCTTAATGTCAACTATTTGGTCAAGGATGTTGTTTGCCATATCCTTGTTGTTTTTG
The DNA here is from genome assembly GCF_900107265.1 of Nitrosomonas sp. Nm33. Lineage (GTDB taxonomy): Bacteria > Pseudomonadota > Gammaproteobacteria > Burkholderiales > Nitrosomonadaceae > Nitrosomonas. Next base: position 3,743 of record NZ_FNPJ01000067.1, read on the forward strand.
ATAAACAGCGTATTAGCAGGAAATCTTCATCGCATCGGCATGTTTGCTGAAGAGATGGCAGGGGGTTATTTTGCTTATCGCATGATGCATTATGAAATTATCGGTCAAGATGGTAGCGCAAGCAATATAACTTCCCGCTATAGCAATGCAGCTACGATTCCAGGGCCGACCATTATTATTACCGAAGGTGATGAAGTTGAAATCGAGCTCATGTATCAAATTAATCCTGATCGGGAAAATTCTAAGCATAATCAAGTCAGCATACATGTGCATGGAGTTCACTACGATAAAGACAGCGATGGTACGTTGAAATATATCAATCTGTACAAAGATGAAAGTGCTACCCCTGTCGTGTCATATATTTACCGTTGGCATGCTGCACTCGGCACCGCCGGCACATGGCCCTATCATGATCACAATATGGATAGCCATAATGGTGCTGAAGATAGAGGACTCTTTGGGGCGCTTATCGTGAATCCTGCATCTGCTGCAATGAATAACATTAAAAAGGAATTTGTACTTTACATTGTTGATGACGCTATTGTAGGGATGGAAACCAATAACACGACAGGCCAACACACACCTCTATGGGTTAATCCTACCCTGACGGCAGAAAGAGATAGCGATGTCAGGTTCCATGTACTTGCATTGGGTACCAATTTCCATCAATTTCAACTTAATGACTACACATGGGTGGATCCAGGGACAGTTAATCAGATCAATACAAAAGCGATAGGCCCTCTTGAAAAACATGTATTTGTAGTTAATGCAACTCATTCTTCAAGCTATATGGATACAGCTTTCTCAAGCGTATTACTCGGCATGAAAGGCGATTTTGTCGTCGCTCATTAAGGTCAATTTCTAATGAAAGGAAATATGAGTTCACATATTTATGGAAAAAAAATGAAAACCATTACAGCAATTATATTGTTTATTACAACATGGCTGTTTTCCTCGATTACGCTGGCAGCCTCGCATAACATCATATTATCAGCCGAAACACTTCCTAATGGGCAATATGGTTATAAAATGATCAGCCATACCACTGATGGTGCTGCGCCAAATTATCCAGCCGACGCAGTTATTCCTGGTCCCACTTTGTTTGTACAGGGAGGGGATGTCGTTAATATTCAACTCACAAACAATACCAATATCAAAGTTGGATTCAATGTTGGTGGATTATCCGTCGGTAATGCTATATCCATTTTACCGAAACAGACAAGGAATTATAGATTTAACGCCGATAAAGTGGGTACTTTCCCCTATGGTGATGAGAAGTCAGCATTACTGGGATTATTTGGCGCCATTGTAGTGGATGATCCAAGTGGGAAGGTGCAAAGCTTTCTCGATGGTGATGGGACGCTAACTGCTGTCAAGCGCGATCAACTAAACAAAGAGTTCGTTATGTTCATGGTTGGCTCAACCTTCTGGGGAGCCGAAATCAGTGCGGATGGCACACAAAAACCGTTGTGGACTAACCCGACTTTGGGTGCAGTTGAGAATCAGCTTGTGCGCTTCCACGTTCTTGCAGTTGGTCATGCTCATACTTTCCATTTACATGCACATCGCTGGCCTGATTCGACCAATAATGGCAATACAGCTTCATCAAATATCATCGATGTTAAATTGATGAGCAGCCCTCATAGTAGCCATACTTTTACCATTAAAGCTGGAACAGGTGTGGGGCCAGGTGTCTGGCAATATCACTGTCATGTGATGTCACATATGCAATCCGGCATGAATGGCAAATTCCATGTAGTTGCAGCTGGATCGGGTGAGACAGGCGACAGCATCGCTGGTGCCTCTCCCCGTGGCAAAATATTTTTGAACGATAGTGATGAACCGGGTCTGGTTACCTTCATTATGTCGGACGAACCAGGTAGCTGGTTTAGAAGTGCGCGAGGAAATGCATTAAGCCCTGTGACCCACACTAAATCACTGGAAATTATTCCTCCAGGCAGCAGTGTTCATTTCATCATGTCCGACACCAACGGTGTACATACCGTTACCAATCTTCTGTGGCCGAGCGATGCAGGGAAAAATGATCATGGCGGAGATCATTTTATGATTCCTATTGACGAGACTAAAGCTTACCGGGGTGGTGGTATAGTACAACTCAATGTGCCTGGCTTATATGTATTTACCTGCAAGATTCACCCATTCATGTTCGCAGCAGTCATTGTTGATGACCCTAAAACAGATGGATTGGATCTCGGTAATACTATCGATCTGGTATCAGGTATCAAAGACTTGCCTACCAGCAGTGACTTGGCAACCCGTTTAGTAAGTACCTTCTTTATTGCCACCACACCGAGTAATTGGCGAGATTTCACCTCTACCAATCCTTGGCACGTAGCCTATCCCAATGTGGATGTTGTAACTGATGCGGGCAAACTCTCATTGGTGGAGGTTCTTGAAGCAAGGTATGGTCAGGATGTTCAACTGACATCATTATCTAAACCGGCTACACCGGGTGTAGGTGAAGTATGGGTCGACACTCAGTTTGAGAAGACAGCTGGTAAAACCAAACCCGGCGCTATTACCGTTCTGGATACCAGTGACTGGACACTCAAACGGAAAATTGCACTACCTCAAATCAATATGAATAATCCACATAACATGTGGGCTAATCGCGATCATTCAGTCGTTTATGCTACTCAGTGGTTTGATACCAAACTGACTTTGATCGATCAAAAAACAGGTAAATTGATCAAAAATATCCACGTTGGGGATACGCCTTCGCATGTTATGACTCTTCCTACTACGGACGATGTGACTATAGCGATTCATGGTGAGAATGGCGTAGTCCGCATGCCTGTCGGTACTACCGAGGTGGATTACATGATGCCGACCCAACAGCATGGACAGGCCCCGGCTAACCCACATGGGCACTGGATTTCTGCCGATGGAAAACGCATCATTACGCCTAATGTCAATACCGGTGATGCCGGTATTTATGATACAGAAACAGGCCAAATCGTAGTCAGAACACAAACAGGTGGGGGTGCACCTGTACCACACCCGATTGCCATCGGTATGATGCCTGATTCCAGTAGGGTTTATGCTGCGAATTTGCTGCATCACAGCATTAGTGTGTTGGATGGCAACAATGGTGCACTGTTAAACACTATCAATTTGATTGCTGATTACAATCCAATTACCGGTGAATTTGCGGATAAGGATGGCAACGGAGTAGTCGCCGTTGGCGTGCTTCCGATTCAGACTCCAGTATCACCGGATGGCAAAGTAATGGTAACTGCTTCGATGGGTGGACAGATTGTCATCACTGATACGACTACTAATAAGATCGTTAAAATGCTGTCATGTGATCCTGGCTGCCATGGGGCAAACTTTGGTGCCAAACAAGGCGGTGGTTACTATGCTTATGTTTCCAGCAAGTTCTCCAACCGTCTGATCGTTGTTGATCCCGATCCAAATGGTGATGGCAAATTGGATGATGCTGAGATCGCCGGTTCGGTTTCCATGGTGGCTGATAAGGGTGTGCCAAAAGATGATACCGTCAGCAATCTGGCTGGATTTGGTGGTCAGGGCGTGTTGCCACTGCCCATTGTCTATAATGGCTGGGTACAAAACCTGCCAAGCGAATGGAGTGCAGGATTGACTGACAAGCAGCGTAATCCTATCCAATAGTTGAGAAGTTAATTAAGTATAAGAATTTTAACCATAACATATCGCTAACCAGAGAACATACGCTCTCTGGTTAGCGTTTTTTCTTGATAGCTTTTTCCAGGCTAATCTCAAGCGCTCTCCTTGCACTTTGCTTCATTTCCCTTCAGTTAAGAGATGGGCAGACATGCCTATCATTCCCATAAGCACAGATGAGCTTTTTCTCTTGGTTTCTGCTTGTGCTATTTCAAAAACCGAGAATTAATTATTATTTCCAGCCTTGACAAGTAGTCTATCCAATAAGCGAATACTTAAAATGCGTTTGAGGAAACCAAATAAATAGGTGGGGAAAGTAACGTAATAACGCGGTTGAGGGTTGTGCGCTTCAAGTGCATGAATGACTCTTTGAAGTACAGCCTCGGGCGGCAGTGTGAACGGAACGGCTGGCCCTTGCTTGTTGAGTCGATTCAATACCCTGAGGTATTTTTCACCATGGAAGCTATTGTCTATATCGATATATTTTTGTAATGCCTTAAGCGCGTTAGCTCGGAATTGAGTAGCAATCGGACCTGGCTCGATCAAGCTTACAAAGATTTGAGTACCCATCAACTCAAGACGAAGCGTATCGCTCAATCCTTCGATGGCATATTTGGAAGCATTGTAGGCGCCGCGAAATGGCATGGCTGCAAAACCAAGCACGGAACTATTCTGGATAATTCGACCATAACCTTGCTTGCGCATGATGGGCAACACAAGATTTGTCAGCTCTAGCCAGCCGAAAACATTGGTTTCGAATTGTGCGCGTAAGGCATCGCGACTTAAATCTTCAACTGCTCCCGGTAAACCATAGGCGCCATTATTGAACAGGGCATACAATTGACCATGAGTGCGATGCATGATTTCTTCAAATGCTTGCTGAATCGAATCTGGATCATTTAAATCTAGACGAAGGCTTTCCAGCCCTTCAGCTAATAACATTTCGACACTTTCCTGCCGTCGCGCTGTGGCGAATACGCGATAGCCTCGTTTGTGTAATGCATGGGCGACACAATAACCAATGCCGCTGGAGCAACCAGTGATTAAAATAGATTTTTTCATCAACCAAGCTTATCTTGAAAAACTATTCATATTTATTTTGGACTTGACACAAGAAAAAACATAATCATAGCATCACATAGATAGATTCATTACAAATCACGTCATAATGATCATAATTGAATAAATGGCAAAGATATTGTTTAAACTACGAAACGTTCCAGATGATGAAGCAGAAGAAGTGCGCGAGTTACTGATCAACCATCATATTGATTACTATGAAACATCTGCTGGCAATTGGGGTGTTTCAATGCCAGCTCTCTGGGTAAAGGATGATAATCAATTCCGGGAAGCAAAAGAGTTACTTGATGCTTATCAGGAAGCACGTTCAATACGGATCAGGGAAGAATACGTCCGACTCAAAAGAGAAGGCAAAAACAAAACGGTATTAGATAGTATGAAGAAAAATCCCGTCTTGTTTATTGCCTATATATTGATTGTGCTGGCCTTGCTTTACTTGCCATTCAAGCTGATCATGGAGTTAGCCAGGTTGTAGTTTCTTATTTTATACCCTCGTTGCTCGAAATCATTTGAGATCTTTTTTGCTTAGTGATCCGAATTGAACCAAATTAATTTAAAAATAATCATTTCTTTCCTGTCAGGTGCGCTTACTGTTCTAGGGTTTGCACCGTTTTATTTTTTTCCAATCCCCTTAGTTACCCTGGCGTTACTGATCTATTTCTGGCGTAAGAGTGTAAAGCCTTTAAGTGCTGCAATGCTGGGTTTTTCTTTCGGCATGGGGATGTTTGGTGCAGGTGTAACCTGGATTTATGTCAGTCTGCATGATTTTGGCGGTATGCCGATGCCATTGGCTGTATTGGCTTTGATCCTGCTCTGTGCTTATCTCTCGTTGTTTCCTGCATTCACTGGGTGGATTTCGGTAAGATTGCGCACTGCTGCGCCAGCTATTTGGCCATGGATGGTTGCGTCGTTATGGATGTTATCAGAGTGGTTGCGTGGTACCTTGTTTACTGGTTTTCCCTGGCTAGCAGCCGGTTATTCGCAGGCTCCATATAGCCCTCTCGCAGGTTTTGCTCCAGTAGTGGGTGTCTATGGTATTTCGCTACTGCTGGTTGTGAGTGCTGGCTGGCTATCAGGCTGGTTTGAGCAAAGGCGTGCATGGCGATTTTTATTCTTTCTGAGTGGTATCTGGGCAATAGGCCTGGGACTACAGTGGATAAACTGGACTCAACCCCAAGGGGATGCCTTGAAGGTAAGTTTATTACAGGGAAATATTCCCCAGGATCTAAAATGGCGAGAGGATCACCTCATAACGACTATGGATACTTATGCTAAGCTTATCGGGGAAAGTAACAGTCAGTTGATTGTGACGCCAGAAATATCGATTCCGCTGTTTCACGAAGATGTGCCACTTGATTACTTGTCTGAGCTTGCCGCGCATGCGGGAACAAATGATGGCGATGTGCTGATCGGCATGGCTGAATCAGTATCGTCGGACAGAAGTGAATACTACAATACCATGTTCAGCCTGGGTGTATCTCCTGAACAACGTTATCGGAAACACCATCTTGTGCCATTTGGGGAATATATCCCGTTAAAGCTCGTATTTGACTGGATCATCCAGGTGTTGAATATTCCTTTATCAGATTTCCTACGCGGGTCACTCGATCAGCAGCCTTTACATCTGGCTGGACAAAGGGTGGCAATCAATATCTGCTATGAAGATGTGTTCGGGGAAGAAATCATCATGCAGTTACCCGAGGCATCATTGCTTGTCAATGTCAGCAATGATGCCTGGTTTGGGCGTTCTATCGGCCCTTGGCAGCACTTGCAGATCTCACAGATGCGTGCCTTGGAAACAGGACGATACATGTTGCGTGCCACCAATACGGGTGTTACTGCCATCATTGATCAACGCGGCAATGTCATGCAGCAATTGGAAATGTTTACAACCGCTGGTTTACATGGGGTTGCACAAGGTTATTCGGGCGCTACGCCGTACGTACGTTTTGGCAATGGGCTGGTATTAGGATTGGCTGGCTTACTGTTGATCATGGGGTGGCTATCAGTCTTTTTTTATAGGAAACGTAAAACCCTGTAAAATACTTGCCGTAATCAACAAAACAGTTCTGAGCTAACTCTTACATGCCTATAATGACATTTCAGGATATGATTCTGACGCTCCAGCATTACTGGAGCAAACAAGGTTGTGCGCTATTACAGCCTTATGACATGGAAGTTGGCGCAGGCACAAGTCATACCGCTACTTTTCTGCGTGCACTGGGACCGGAGCCGTGGCGTGCAGCGTATGTGCAACCATCGCGCCGCCCTAAGGATGGTCGTTATGGTAATAATCCGAATCGTTTGCAGCATTATTACCAATATCAGGTTGTGCTAAAACCTGCTCCGCAAAATATTCTGGACTTGTATTTTGGTTCGCTTCAGACATTAGGTTTAGATTTGAAGTTGAATGATGTCAGATTGGTTGAAGACGATTGGGAAAATCCAACGCTTGGGGCTTGGGGACTAGGCTGGGAAGTATGGTTGAATGGCATGGAGGTAACGCAGTTTACTTATTTTCAGCAAGTTGGGGGTATCAATTGCAGGCCGATTACCGGTGAGATTACTTATGGGCTAGAGCGACTCGCTATGTATCTGCAAGGGGTGGAGAATGTTTTTGATTTAACCTGGACTGAAGGACTCAGCTATGGTGATGTTTATCATCAGAATGAAGTTGAGCAATCGACTTATAATTTTGAATGCAGCGATACTGAATTCCTTTTCCTCGCTTTCGGTGAATATGAAGAACAAGCTAATGATCTAATGGAAAAACAATTGCCGCTACCTGCCTATGAACAAGTACTGAAAGCGGCACATAGCTTCAATTTGCTGGATGCTCGAGGAGCCATCTCGGTCACCGAACGTGCGGCCTATATCGCGCGTATTCGCAATCTGGCGCGGCGAGTCGCACAGGCTTATTACGATAGTCGTGAACGCTTGCAGCCTTCTTTTCCGCTGGCGCCGCGTGAGTGGGTGGCGCAAATACCCAAGAAAGCAGGGTGAGCATGATACCAAGAAATCTACTCATAGAGCTGCTGGTCGAAGAGCTACCACCAAAATCATTGCATAAGCTGAGCGCTCATTTTGCTGAATCATTGCTAAATAGCCTGAAAAGCCAGAATTTAGCCATGCCTGATGCGGTGGTGACCGCATATGCAACGCCACGTAGACTTGCTGCTCATATTACTCATGTTTTGGTGCAAGCCCCTGATCAGGCCGTGACGACCAAGTTAATGCCCGTTTCGGTTGGTTTGGACCAGGAAGGGCGAGCTACGCCGGCTTTGGTCAAGAAATTGAGTAGTCTAGGCGTGGAAGCATTTGTTGTTTCGCAACTGACGCGGGCTATGGAGGGCAAGTCTGAAACGCTTTTTCTGGAGCGTGTTGTGCCGGGTGTTGTGCTTGTTGATGGGCTGCAACAAGCGATTGATGATGCTATTGCACAATTACCCATTCCCAAAGCGATGACTTATCAGCTCGCAGATGGTTGGGAGGGCGTCAATTTTGTGCGTCCCGCCCATAGATTGATCGCGCTGCATGGTGCAGAAGTCGTTCCTGTGAGCGTGCTGGGTTTGATTGCCAGCAATGTGACACAAGGCCATCGCTTCGAAGCAAGCATCCATCCTATCGTAATCAGGGAAGCGGATAGTTATAGCCAGCAACTGGAAACAGAAGGTGCGGTTATTGCCAGTTTTACCGAACGCCGTACCCGGATCTCGAATCAGCTTTCTGCTGCTGCAGCCAAAGAAAATTTGCAGCTTATTCAGGATGAGGCATTACTGGATGAGGTGACGGCGCTAGTAGAACATCCCAAAGTACTGATAGGGAAATTTCCATTAGAGTTTCTTGAAGTACCACAGGAATGCCTCATTCTGACGATGAAAGCAAATCAGAAATACTTCCCGTTGCTGGATAGTGATGGAAAACTGGCAAATACATTTCTGATTGTAGCGAACATTTGCCCAGCAGATACTCATTTTGTCGTCGATGGCAATGAACGGGTCGTCCGCTCGCGTTTGGCTGATGCAAAATTCTTCTTTGACCAGGACCGGAAGAATACATTGGCTTCGCGCATTCCTGGGCTGGACAAGGTGATTTACCATCATCAGCTAGGCACACTAGGTTTGCGCATTGAATATGTACGTACCATTGCATGCGAAATCGGGCAAATATTGGGTGGAAATATTCTGGCAGAACAAGCAGAGCAAGCAGCGCGATTAGCTAAAACGGATTTGTTAACGGACATGATTGGAGAATTTCCCGAGTTGCAGGGCATTATGGGGCGTTATTATGCTCAGCACGAGGGCTTGAGCGATGCTATTGCCTATGCGATAGAAGATCACTACAAACCGCGCTTTTCGGGCGATTCACTGCCACGTAATCTGGTTGGTGTTTGCGTGGCTTTGGCGGATAAGCTTGAAACTTTGATCAATCTGTTTGCTATCGGGCAGCTACCCACTGGAGATAAAGATCCCTTTGCGCTGCGTCGTCATGCCTTGGGTGTGATTCGTATCCTTGTTGAAAAGGACCTGCCGCTTGAAATGAATAGACTACTTGAGCGAGTCATAGAAATTCTCCAGGATGAACGTATTGCAGAGCAATGGGCACAGCGGACAGTAGCTGAGACGCCAACTGCTTATGCTGAGGAGAAGGTTCATCAGAAAAATGTCCGGCATGAGATATCTGCAGAGGTGAGCGGGCAATTATCAGATTTTATCTATGATCGACTGGCCGTAAGTTTGCGTGAGCAGGGTTATAGTGCGCAAGAAGTGGATGCAGTGTTGGCGCTCCATCCTCAACATTTGAATGATATTCCAAAACGACTTGCCGCTATTCGTGCTTTTGCCGCTTTACCAGAGGCAGCCAGTCTTGCTGCTGCCAATAAGCGTGTGAGTAATATCCTTAAAAAGGTTAGCGCTGCTATCAGCTCGCAAGTAGACGTTGAACTTTTGCAGGCGCCTGCCGAGCAGGCGTTATATCAAGCGTTAATCGAGCTGAAAGATAAGGTGGATAAGGCATTCCATGAGAAGGATTACACGGTTGCCCTGCAAATCCTGGCAGCATTAAAGGCACCGGTTGATGCTTTTTTTGATCATGTCATGGTCAATACCGATGATGACATGCTGCGTAACAATCGCCTGGCTTTACTTAAAAAACTTCAGCTGGTGATGAATCGAGTGGCCGATATTTCCAGATTGGCGAGCTAAAATGAAACTGATCATCCTTGATAGTAATGGTGTAATCAATGAGGTCAGTCAAACTTTTGTCAAATCACCGGATGAATGGAAACCCCTACCAGGTAGCTTGGAAGCCATCTCACGACTTACCCATGCAGGTTATCGCGTGATCGTTGCGACTAATCAGTCTGGTATCGGGCGCGGGCTGCTTGACATGGCCACTTTCAATGCAATCAATGACAAGATGTTCAAAGCTGTTCACCACGCGGGGGGACGCATTGATGCGCTTTTCTTCTGCCCACATACCCAGCAGGATAAATGTCATTGTCGTAAACCAGAAACAGGCATGTTCCAGGAAATCATGCAACGTTATAGTACGGATCTCAAAGGCGTTCCTGCTATTGGAGATTCATTGAGGGATTTGCAGGCAGCGGTCGCGGTAGATGCTATTCCGATTTTAGTGCTCACTGGAAAAGGTGAAATGACTCATGCGAATAATAACCTCCCAGAAGGTACACAAATTTTTGCCGATCTGGCATCAGTCGTTGATGCATTGGTGAAGAAAATATGATACTGGCTGTATTGCGCTCACTGTTTTACACTTTATTACAGATCATCATTACTCCTCCCTATGCATTGATCACGCTCGCCTGTTATCCGCTTACTCCGCATTATCGTTATAAGATGACTTATGGCTGGACATGCATCATGTTGTTTCTGCTAAGGGTAATCTGTGGTCTGCATTATCGTGTGATTGGTGCTGAGAATATTCCTGATCGGCCAAGTATTGTGCTATCGAAGCATCAATCAGCGTGGGAAACTCTGGCATTACAACAAATTTTTCCTCCTCAGGTATGGGTGCTTAAAAAAGAGTTATTGCGCATTCCATTTTTTGGCTGGGGACTGGCAATGACCAATCCGATCGCAATTGATCGTAGTTCGGGTAAAGCGGCTTTACAACAAATTGTTGAGCAGGGTAAAGAAAGATTAGAACAGAATTTCTGGATCGTCATTTTCCCGGAAGGAACACGCATTCCTCCAGGTAAGACGGGTAAATACAAGATAGGTGGCGCGTGGCTCGCAACCCATACCGGTGCACAGGTTGTGCCAGTTGCGCACAATGCTGGAGAATTTTGGGGGAAAAATTCATTTGTCAAATATCCTGGAACAATTACGGTAAGTATCGGTAAGCCGGTTGATCCAACGGGGATGGAGCCTGATGAGCTTAATGCACGTGTACAAGCATGGATAGAAACTGAGGTGTCGCGTATCAGCTGTTTTGGGAAAGAAGGGGGTGATGGACAATTTGTTTCGATCTCAAACGAGTCGCTCAAAGACGCTGAAAAATGAAGCTCATAGCATCACGCTGGCTGACAGGACAATCGGTTACACGCTTATCCGTCGTAACCGAAAAACGGTTGGGCTGAGAATCAACCGAGATGGTTTAACTGTTAGCGTCCCTTCGCAAGCGACTCTCAGCAGCATTGAGCGAGTACTACACAGTAAAGCTGCATGGGTCATCAAAAATCTGGATGCGTGGAAAGAGAAAAAAATTATCCAGCCTCAGTGGTGTCTGGATAGTACATTCTGGTTGTTGGGCGATCCCTATCGATTGGCATTGTCTAAATCAGAAAAGCTGCAACTGGTTTTACAAGACAATAAAACAGATCAAATTCAGGAAATAACCCAGCAAATTGCATCGTTAACTTCCTGTCAAATCGAGAAATTCGTGATGACTTGGTATCGTAAACAAGCGAAGGCGTACATGAGTGAGCGGGTGGCGCTCTATGCAGACAAATTGGGTGTGCCATTGCCGAAAGTGAGATTATCCAGTGCGCGAACGCGCTGGGGAAGCTGTAGTTCAAATGGGACAGTATGCCTCAACTGGCGGTTAATACAGTTGCCACTTTCCCTGGTGGATTATGTGGTAGCGCATGAATTATCTCACCTTATCGAAATGAATCATTCTGCAGCATTTTGGAACATAGTCGAGAGTATTTATCCGGATTATCGGCAAGCTCAGACAGAGTTAAAAAAATTGGCTGACTAGTCAATGTGCTCCAGAATTGTATTTAACCTAAAAGCGGTTTTAGGTTTAGCAGGTTGCTGAGAAACGTATTCAAGGCAGTCAATGAGAGGCAGAAACAGGCGAAAGAAGTAGAGTTTATATCTGAAAAATGAGCATTTTCTGCCTGTTTTTAACATCGCAGCGGCAATATAGATAGTCGCCCCTGAAATACTATAGAAACTAGCATAAATATTGGCATTGAGGGATACTCAAAAGGTATGGAATTTGCCGGAATTAATACTATTGACCCCTAATTTCTGGTGAATTGATGAAGCCAAAGAAGCAAGAACCCACCCCCTGTGATGATCTTTTTCGCATGAGACTGGAGCAGATGTTGGACCAGCGCCACGAGCTGTATCGCCTGGCAGGGAAGATTGACTGGTCTGTAGTAGAAGAGCGGTTTGACCGACTGTATTCAGATGAAGGCCGCCCAGCTATTCCGATCCGCTTGATGGTAGGGCTGCACTACCTGAAGCACACTTTCAACGAATCGGATGAAACGGTGGTGGAACGCTGGGTGGAGAATCCCTATTGGCAATACATCTGTGGAGAAGAATACTTTCGCCACGAATTGCCAATCGATCCCAGCCAGATGACGAGATTTCGTGACCGCATAGGCGAAGCAGGCTGTGAATTCATGTTAAGTCTAACGGTGGTAGCAGGAATTGCCACGCAGACCGTATCAAAGACATCGCTCACAGCAGTAAACGTGGATAGCACGGTGCAGGAAAAAGCGATCAATTACCCGACAGATGCCCGGCTGTATCATAAGGCTGGAAGTGCACTGG
>NZ_FNPJ01000020.1 GCF_900107265.1 Nitrosomonas sp. Nm33
GGTCGTTCCTCTATTTTCTCTTTAAGCGGAGGGACAACTACCACTCCGCCTCGAGCCGCTCCTGCCAAAACTTCATCAAGAATTTGGGCTTCCTGCTCAAGCGTGGCAATCGCACGGTTACGGAGCGCCCGTTTCGTTCGAGGTGCTTCCTCCTCGCAGCGAGCAACTCTACAGTAGCGCGTGCGCATGCTACACGTCCATCTAATGGAACGTCCAATAGCCTTCGCCGTTTCCTCTAACGACATGCCCGGTTCCAAGGGCAGCAATACGGCTTGTGCCGCCCTCAATTCCTCTGCTGTTTTAGCTGTTCTCAATAATTCCCGGGCCGTTACTAATTGATCTATTCCACTTGCTTTTCTTGCCATGATTTTTTCCTCGTAATTCATGGCTATATTGTTTCATTTCTTCATTTTTCAATGCAAATTGGAATAAGATAATGATTGTTTCTTCCATATCAATTAATAAGGAGTGAATAAATATGCTTACAAAATACATTGATTACCAGGATGGCGATACCCAGCTGGAAGGTTATATGGCCTATCACGAAACAGACACCCCAAAACCGGCCGTGCTAGTTGCGCATGACTGGAGTGGTCGACGCGAATTTGCCTGTAAAGCAGCGGAAAGAGTCGCAGCAATGGGTTATGTGGGTTTTGCACTGGACATGTATGGTAAAGGTATTTTTGGTCGCGACGGAGACATTGAAGGTAACGCGGCACTCATGAATCCTTACGCAAGTGATAGAGCCCTGTTGAGGCAAAGAATTAACGCTGCATTACATGCAGTGCGAAAACTACCACAAGTCGATGCGGCAAGAATCGCGGCAATGGGCTACTGTTTTGGTGGAATGTGTGCACTGGAACTGGCTCGATCTGGTGCTGATGTAAAAGGTGTAATCAGTATTCATGGCATTTTTGCACCTGGTAATGTAGCCAATAAGAAAATGAGCGCTAAAGTACTCTGTTTACATGGTCATGATGACCCCATGGTGCCGCCAGAGCAAGTGTTAGCTTTTGAGAAGGAAATGACCGACGCAGGGGTGGACTGGCAGGTGCATGTCTATGGGGGTACCATGCATGCCTTTACCAATCCTGTTGCTAATAATCCCGCTTTTGGAACAGTCTACAAGGAAATAGCGGCAAAACGGGCTTATCAGTCGATTGCCAATTTTTTGGCCGAGATTTTCTAGAATAGCGTATACCACCAGTCAGCACAAAGGGCACGCCTTGCCTTTTGTGGCTCATCAAAAGCTACCAATGCTTCATTGCCTTGTTCCACTTATACAACATGGCAGCGAATTGATTGTAAGCAATCCGCCCTAGTTGTTTGATGATAGGCAAACTCAATAGCGTTGCCTTCCATTTTTCGTTAGGAGAATGCTGCCAAATGATGAGAAACGCATCGAAACCGATATAAATTTGATCATGTTCATCAACGACATGCAATCGCTCGCGTACCTGCTCAATCTCTGAATTGATCTCAGTAACTAATCGGGGATTCGAATGGATGTCTTTCCATTCGATCGAACATCCTTCCATCTTGCTTTTCTGGTTTTCTATGCCAGCTTTGCAAACCGGACAGGCTGAGTTGTAATAGGCTTTGATCGGTTTTCTTTCTTTATCCACTGAAAAATTAGGCTAGTGTTATTTCAAAAAGGTAACTCACTCCAAAGCTGATCAATCCGCATTTTGACCGCAGCATCCATTTCAATCGGTCTACCCCATTCGCGTGTCGTTTCTCCCGCCCATTTGTTGGTGGCATCCAATCCCATCTTACCACCCAGACCAGAGATGGGGCTCGCAAAATCCAGATAATCGATCGGGGTATTTTCCACAATCAAGGTATCCCGCGCGGGATCAACGCGTGTGGTAATCGCCCAAATGACTTCTTTCCAGTCACGGATATCAATATCATCGTCCGTGACAATGATAAACTTGGTATACATGAACTGACGCAAGAAACTCCATACCCCAAACATTACTCGTTTGGCGTGGCCTGGGTACTGCTTTTTCATACTGACCACAGCCATGCGGTAGGAACAGCCCTCTGGTGGCAGATAAAAATCGACAATTTCAGTAAATTGCTTTTGCAACAAAGGCACAAATACCTCGTTTAGTGCTACGCCCAGAATAGCCGGCTCATCAGGCGGTTTGCCAGTATAGGTGGAATGATAAATCGGGTTGCGGCGCATGGTGATGCGTTCGATAGTGAAAACCGGAAAAGTTTCCTGCTCGTTATAGTAGCCAGTGTGGTCACCATAAGGCCCTTCAATAGCAGTCTCATCGGGATAAATAAAACCTTCCAGCACAATTTCTGCACTGGCGGGCACTTGCAAGTCATGACTTAAGCATTTGACGACTTCCGTTTTGGCACCGCGCAATAATCCAGCAAACTGATATTCACTGAGGCTATCAGGCACCGGCGTGACAGCCCCCAGGATCGTTGCCGGATCAGCTCCCAAGGCGACTGCAACAGGATAGGGCTGGCCTGGATTGACCATGCAGAAATCACGATAATCCAGCGCTCCCCCTCTGTGCGCAAGCCATCGCATAATTACTTTATTTGGCGCAATGACTTGTTGTCGGTAAATACCAAGATTCTGCCGTGCCTTATGTGGGCCGCGCGTAACGGTAAGTCCCCAGGTAATCAGCGGAGCGACATCTCCCGGCCAGCATGTCTGAATAGGTAATTTGGCTAAGTCGATTGCCTGCCCTTCCCAGATGACCTCCTGACATGCGGCGCTGGAAGCTACCTTTGGCGCCATGTTGAGCACCTGCTTCAGCACTGGCAGCTTTTCCCATGCATCTCTCAGGCCTTTGGGGGGATCAGGTTCTTTGAGATAAGCCAGCAATTTGCCCACTTCCCGTAGCGCAGTGACGGATTCTTGCCCCATTCCCAATGCTACACGCTCAGGCGTGCCAAACAGGTTGCCCAAGACTGGGATACTATGCCCTTTCGGTTTCTCGAACAGCACAGCAGGACCGGCTTTTTTGAGTAATCGGTCACAAATTTCGGTCATTTCCAGCGAAGGATCAACCTCGGCCCTCACTCGTTTCAGTTCCCCTCGGTTTTCCAGTTGCACGAGAAAATCACGCAGATCTTTGTATCTCATTGATATAAATAGCCTAGAAGTTTCTTGTTATTCCATTTCCAAATCAAACCTGATACGAAGGCGTGCCACAGACGGATAAATAATACGGCAAGAAGAAGCCGATTAAGTCAGGTTTATCTAGAAATGAAATGATTAAGGAATCCAGCACAATCCCAGCAAATACTGTAGCACCAACCCAGTTATTATGCAGAAAAGCCTTGAAACAATTAGCAGGGTTACGCTCACGAATCAGAAAATACTGATAAATCACCAAGCCCAATGCCACTGCCAGTGAGAGATAATAAGGAACACCTCGTTGCAACAGCCATCCCACATAAACCATCACGCCCAGAAAGACAGTATGACACAGCATGATACCCGTTACGTCAAAACGCCCAAGGGTAATTGCAGATGTTTTGATGCCAATTTTGAGATCATCCGCTCGGTCAACCATGGCATATTCCGTATCATAGGCGATGACCCAGCATAAGTTGGCGAGCAGCAATAACCAGATGATGGCAGGTAGTTCACCGGTTTGCGCCGCAAATGCCATAGGGATGCCAAAACTGAAGGCAATACCAAGATACGCTTGCGGCATGACAAAGAAGCGTTTGGTAAAAGGATAAGTTCCAGCCAGAAACAGTGCACCCACAGAAAGCAGCAATGTCAATTGATTCAGTGGCAATATCAACAAAAATGCGCAAAAACTCAATCCTGCTGCCAGCAACACGACCTCTTTAGGGGTGACAATACCGACAGCCAACGGGCGGTTCTTGGTACGCTCAACATGAGGATCGATACGGCGATCGGCAAAGTCATTGATCGCGCACCCGGCTGAACGCATCAATATCGTGCCTATAACGAAAATAACCAGAATCATCAAATCAGGCAGACCATCAGCCGCCAACCACAGCCCCCACAAGGTAGGCCATAACAGCAACAAGATACCGATGGGCTTATCCAGCCTTATCAGTTTTGCGTAGGCGATAAACCGCTCTTTATTCATCATATTTTCAACCTCAGAATGGCTGGCAAAAAGACCTCAGTGACCAGTATCGGTTGTCCCTGTAATGTAAATAGTGAACGCCGTGCCCATAAACTAGGCGGTGGGGTCTGCAATCGCTGGCATGCTCGTTTAAAAAGCGGATGATGGGTATTCAGCAGTTTATAACCAAATTCAGCGCGTTTGATCATCGGATTGGTAAATAGCATGGTACCTAATGATCGATTGCCCAGGCGACTCAACCCACGCCACGCATCATCGAGGTGTTTCCTTGCAACCACTGAATGAGCAAATATCACGGGGGTATCGTTACAGTAAAGATACACTTCGCGCACTAAAGCCAATTCACTGCGACGCAAATTCATTATATCCAATTCATCGGCGCATGCAGGGGCAAGCGATTGAAAAACCGGCTCAACCAAAAACTTGCTACAGCGTTGCTGTATCAAGCGTGTCAGCGAGTCTCGATGCAACAACCACCAACGGATGTTAATTGCCGCATTGACGGGAACAGGATGCCACGCCAGTGACCGGTTAGCACTCATGAAGCAAAATGACAAAAGCTGAGATTATAAAGCAGACATAGAATAAATGATGTTAACTTTATTAAAAAGCAATATAGATCTACTTGCGATCAGGATTTTCAGGCAATATTATCAGTCCAATTTCTACTACTATTTAGAACATATACCCTGTTGCAAGCGCCTGCGCCCAATCATAATAGCGGCGTGAATCTGCCAGTTTGACCATAGAATCATGGTCATAGGGTACAGTGATAAGGGAAGCTATCCACTGATCCTTAATGCGCTCCACAATGGCATAGTGCGCATCTGGTGAGCCCGTTTCAATGACATGAAAATAAGGCGTTGCATCATCATAAGCTGGCAAACCTACACTACCCGGATTAACAACGAGCTGGCCGGATGAAGCCCGAATTGCTCGTGGCTTATGAGTATGTCCACACAGAACCAGTTTTGCCAGCGTTGTCCCCAGACGCTCATCTACTTCTTTACGCGTTGCCATACGTGCTCCTTGGGCCTCGACGGTTTCCAGGAAATAGGTTGAGTCGCTTGCCGGTGTACCATGACAAAGCAGGATGTCTTCTCCGAAATCTGCTTTATGCGGAAGAGATTTGAGCCAGGCAAGTTCTTTCGGCGTTAACTGGGAATAGGCTAATTCATCCACATCGGTACATTGCTCAGTACCATATGCGAGAAGTTGTCGATCATGGTTACCCGAGATATGGATCCAATCCTGTGCCATTAAATATTGTGCTGTTTCCAATGGCAGCAGTGGGCCTGATAAGTTATCACCGAGATTGACTACAGCATCAACACCGCTTTGCTTAAAATGTGCAACAACCGCTTCCAGTGCAGGTAAATTACCGTGGATATCTGACACGACAGCTATTCTCATAGCAAGCCTCCGCTTAGAAAAACGTTAGCCTTAATATTTACGATATTTACAATGTATAACCCCGCCTACCCTAGGATGAGATAGGCGAGGGATGAATACCGCCCAACGCAGCTATCGGGGCAGCCTGCAGATTTGTTTACAACCTCTTAGGAAAGTTGTTGGATTCCTGCTAGTAACCAGGCTGCATTACGACCCCTGAGATCTTTCTCAACATGCCAAATCTCATCAAATGACTCTGGCGATGCATCGGGTGATTCACGCAATTGCCCATTAAAGCGCACGCTGGCAATGGCCATATCATTTGTAACTGTGACATCCAGTAAGTTTGCATCAATGAAGAGCACCTCTGTTTTTTGAGGCTTGTCACCACTCTCGTTGATTTGTGCTTTAAGCTCAGCAAACATTTCAGGTGTAGTATATGCACGAATATCATCCAAATTATGTGCACCATACGCTTCCTGCAAATGAATAAACGAGAGTTTAGCATTACGCAAGAACGGCTCTACCTCGAAATCTGCAGGAATACTATTTGTAGCACCGTTGCTATCTGTAGTAGTCGAGCCAGTTTGCTCCATAGCTGGGGGTGCTACCGAGGTTGGAGGAGTTGGAGTGAGAATACTGCCAGCGCGATCTGCCCCGACACCCGAAAACTGTATTGGACGAGACACCTGATCTGTTCTGGGTTTACGCATCATGCGGATAATAAAGAATATGACGGCAGCCAGTACCACCAGCACCAACATATCCGCCATATTAATACCGTCAAAGGCTCCCCCCATGAACAGAGCTGCCAACAAACCACCCGCAGCTAACCCGGCCAATGCTCCGCCCCATTTGCTAGCGCCACCCGCTGCAGCAGCAGATGCAGGCGCTGCTGATTGAGATTGTGCTGGTTTTGGAGTAGCCTGTTGATTGATGGAATCGCGTTGCTTCCCAATACTTTTACCACTACCCATCCGTCTTGCCTCGGCGTCGTCAAATGGAAGTAAGGTAAAAGTAAACATGGCTAAAGTCAGAAGTGTCAGTATTTTCTTCACAATTATCTCCAAAAGTACTGTTAAAAAAATGAGTATAACATTATCGTTCGATTGTAGTGACTACTTGGAATTCCCCTAAACAATTTATTTTGTGCTGCTATATCGTAATTTTGAATCAAGTAGACTATTTATTCACAAGGTGAAGGAGTAATAACAATATGGCAACCACCCTGATTACCGGTACAAATCGTGGGATTGGATTAGAGTATGTCCGTCAATATGCTAAAGATGGCTGGCAGGTAATAGCCTGTTGCCGTCAACCTGAAAAAGCAGAAAATCTTAATCGACTCGCCACCCAATACCCGGATCACATCAGAATTTATGCACTTGATGTTGCAGATCATCAACAAATTGATCAATTATCCAGGTCGTTGGCTAACGAAACCATTGATCTGCTGATCAACAATGCCGGAGTTTATCCACCTTCTGATGATGGCGGTTTCGGCAGCATCGACTATACTGCATGGACTAATACCTTCCAAATCAATACGATGGCGCCACTCAAAATGGCTGGAGCTTTTGTCAATCAAATCAGCAACAGTAGCCTGAAAACAATTGCTACCATTACCAGTAAAATGGGAAGCATTGCTGACAATCAGCGTGGTGGCAGCTATATCTACCGCTCGAGCAAAGCAGCAGTCAATATAGTTGCCAAGAGTCTTGCTATTGATTTGAGAACTCGTGATATCATTTCAGTACTGTTACACCCAGGCTGGGTAAAAACCGATATGGGCGGACCAGATGCACTGATTTCAACGGAACAAAGCGTCACAGGCATGCGGCAGGTATTAAGGGGAATAACATTAGCAGATTCTGGAAAATTTTTTGCCTATGATGGACAAATAATCCCTTGGTAGCGCATCCTGATGAATTAGAAAACAAATGAAATACAGGAAGCAGGATTCACCGATTGCCCGTTCCACCCAATCAATGAGTTTTTCGCTCCCTCTTATCTTGCTCAATTTTAGATTTGGGGCAGGACATAAGTAGCTTTCAGACATCTTATTCCATTTCTAAATCAAACCTGACTTTGTTGGCTTTGCCTTGCCGTATTATTTATACGGCCTGTAGCTCGCTCTTGCGTCACGTTTGATTTGAAATAGAATTACCCGCTGTTAAAGTGGCTTATTCCAGCAATTTTTTCTTGAGTATCGTATTAACCTGAGCAGGATTCGCTTTCCCCTTGGTTGCTTTCATGACCTGACCAACAAGCGAGTTAAAAGCTTTTTCTTTGCCACTACGATAATCTGCCACTTGTTGTGGATTAGCAGCAAGAACCTCATCGATCAGCTTTTCGATTTCATTATCATCGGAAATCTGCTTAAGCCCTTTGGCAGCAATGATGGCATCAGCACTACCACCATACTCATTTTGCCACATACTATCAAAGACATCCTTGGCGCTTTTTCCAGAGATGGTGTCATCGCTGATACGCGCAAGTAATCCTGCCAGTTGCACAGGGCTAACCGGACATTGCGATATCTCGATATTCTCTTTATTGAGTCTGCCACTGACTTCACCCATGATCCAGTTGGCACAAAGCTTAGCCTGTGCGGGCAGTTGCTTGACTGTATTTTCAAAATAATCAGCTGTTTCTCTGGTTGCAGTCAGCACACTTGCATCATAGCTGGAAAGTCCATAATCTTCGATATAACGATTACGCCTTGCTTCCGGTAACTCTGGCAACATTGCCTTGACCTGCTCAATCCATTCTTTGGGAATACTCAACGGCAGTAAGTCAGGGTCAGGAAAATAACGATAATCATGCGCTTCTTCCTTGCTGCGCATGGTACGGGTTTCATCCCGATTAGCATCATACAGTCGCGTTTCCTGTCTGATGCTGCCGCCGTCCTCCAGGATTTCAATCTGTCGTCTAGCCTCAAAATCAATTGCTTTTTCGAGGAAACGGAATGAATTGAGATTCTTAATCTCACAGCGGGTACCGAGCTTTTCTGTTCCACGGGGCCGGACAGAGACGTTAGCGTCACAGCGAAATGATCCCTCCTGCATGTTGCCATCACAAATCCCGATCCATCGAACCAGGGTATGCAATGCTTTCGCATATGCAGCTGCTTCTGCACTACTGCGCAAATCAGGCTCAGAAACAATTTCCAGTAATGGGGTGCCGGCACGATTCAGATCGATACCACTCATCCCATGAAAATCTTCATGTAAAGACTTGCCGGCATCTTCTTCCAGGTGTGCACGGGTCAGCCGTACTGCTTTCTCGATATTACCCACCTGGATCTTAATGCTGCCGCCCTGTACCACAGGCAGCTCAAATTGGCTGATTTGATAACCTTTGGGTAAATCCGGGTAAAAATAATTTTTTCGCGCAAAGACGGAAGGCGAATTAATTTTTGCGCCAATCGCCAGACCAAATTTAATTGCACGCTCAACTGCACCATAATTCAATACTGGCAATACCCCCGGCAATGCGATATCGACTCCACATGCCTGGGTATTCGGTTGCGCTCCATAGGCGGTGGAAGCGCCTGAGAATATTTTCGATTGCGTCGAGAGTTGAGCATGTATCTCAAGACCGATAACTATTTCCCATTGCATGTTCAAAAAACCTCTCTTACTTCTGGAATAGCCGATAAATCATGAATAATTGTTTACTTTGCTTCAAACAAGCCGGCAGGTGCGCGCAAGTGCCAGTCTGTTACTTGCTGATATTGGTGCGCAATGTTTAACATCCGAGCTTCTTTGAAGTAATTACCAACAATATGCAGTCCCACCGGCCTGTTCTTACCCCCAAACCCGACAGGAATCGACATGGCGGGTAAACCGGCCAAATTCGCTGCAATGGTATAAATATCCGATAAATACATCTGTAATGGATCGTTGCTTCTTTCTCCAAGATTGAATGCTACTGCCGGTGAAGTCGGCCCCATGATGACATCACATTGCTTAAATGCTTCAGTAAAATCGCGTGCAATCAAACGGCGCAGTTTCTGCGCCTGGAGATAATAGGCATCGTAATAACCATGGGAAAGCACGTAAGTACCAATCAGGATACGACGTTTGACTTCTGCACCAAAACCTTCGGCTCGAGTTTTTTTATACATATCCTCGAGATCAGTATAGCGGGAAGCACGATAGCCGTAACGTACCCCATCGAAGCGAGAAAGATTACTGGATGCTTCGGCCGGCGCCAAAACATAATAAACCGGAATAGAAAGCATGGTATTGGGCAAGGAAACCTCAACCATCGTAGCCCCTAGCTTACGATACTCAGCAATAGCGGCTTCTACGGCACTTGCCACATCATTACTCATTCCTTTAGCAAAGTATTCCTTGGGTAGTCCGATACGTAGCTGCCCAAGTGGTTTTTCCAGATCACGCGTATAATCTTCAGATTCACGCTGCAGACTGGTCGAATCACGTCCATCGAACCCTACCATTACATTCAATAACAACGCCAGATCTTCAGCCGATTTAGCCATCGGACCACCCTGATCCAGGCTGGAAGCAAATGCGATCATGCCATAGCGAGAAACCAATCCATACGTTGGCTTGATGCCCGAGATACCGCATAGCGCTGCTGGTTGGCGTATGGAGCCACCCGTATCCGTCCCCGTTGCAGCGGGTACCATCCGCGCAGCTACTGCACATGCAGATCCACCAGAACTACCGCCGGGAACGGCCAGGGTATCCCATGGATTTTTGACCGGCCCATAATAGGAGGTTTCGTTACTTGACCCCATAGCGAACTCATCCATATTGGTCTTACCGATATTGACTGCTCCGACTTGATTGAAGCGCTCGATTACCATCGCATCATAGGGAGAGACAAAATTTGAGAGCATTTTCGATCCACAAGTCGTCAGCCATCCTGTGGCACAGAAAATATCTTTTTGTGCCACAGGAATTCCTGTGAGAGGATGCGCCTGACCTGATGCAATCATTTTGTCAGCAACTTGCGCCTGCGCAAGACTCATCTCTTCATTGATGGTAATAAAAGCATTTAACTCCGGATTAAGCGACTTAATGTGTTTAAGAAACGCTTCAGTCAGCTCGACGCTGGAAATTTTCTTTTCCAAAAGCTGTGTAGCGAGCTGCTTAAGACTAGCATTCAACATGGGGATTCAAAGGAGAATTACAAAAATTAACTGAAAAGAGGTAACATGCCTATGTTTTTACTCGATCACCTTAGGAACCAAATAAAGTCCTGCTTCTACCTGTGGGGCAATAGATTGAAATAGAATGTGTTGATCAGATTCTGTAACGACATCTTCACGCAACCGTTGTATCATATCTTGCGCATGACTCATTGGTACAATATTGGATGTATCTACAGCCTGCATCTGTTCGATCAGGCTAAAAACACCAGACAATTGTGCAAGCACTTGTTTTGATTCATCTTCATTAATTTCAATACGAGCAAGATTGGCTACACGTTTTACATCATCTACTGATAAAGTCATTTGCTGTCATAAGCTTTATATTCAAACACGTAATAGAGTATCATGACATGCCTGATGAGCACATACTTTTTGTAAACCCTATAGTGCTTGAACCACTTCTTTTTCTGAATCTGTCATCATTAATGGAATTTTGCCCTCATGTTTAACCTCCTGAACAATAACTTTCTAGGAAATTATTTCTCAACGGATATGGCAGTTGATCTAGGCACAGCCAATACACTGATCCATGTTCGCGGTCATGGTATCGTATTGAACGAACCATCCGTTGTTGCAATTAGACAAGAAGGAGGATCCAGCGGCAAGAAAGTGATCCAGCAGGTTGGACTTTCAGCAAAGCAAATGCTTGGGCGAACACCTGGCAACATTACTGCAATTCGCCCTATGAAGGACGGGGTAATTGCTGATTTTACCGTAACAGAACAGATGCTGAAACAGTTCATCAGAAAGGTAAACCCTCCTCGCCTGTTTTCTGCTAACCCACGCATTGTTATTTCTGTTCCCTGTGGCTCAACTCAAGTAGAGCGACGCGCAATTCGTGAGGCAGCTTTTGGAGCAGGCGCACGTAAAGTAGAACTTATAGAAGAACCGATGGCTGCTGCCATTGGAGCGGATTTACCTGTTGAGACGCCGACGGGGTCCATGGTGGTTGACATAGGCGGCGGTACGACTGAAGTTGCGGTGATTTCTCTGGGAGGAATTGTTTATTCAAACTCAGTACGTGTGGGGGGTGATAAATTTGATGAAGCAATCATCAATTATATTCGTCGCAATTACGGCATGATGATAGGTGAAGCCACTGCCGAGATCATCAAAACACAAATTGGCTCGGCTTACCCAGGATCAGAAGTACGTGAAATCGAAGTCAAAGGACGTAATCTGGCAGAAGGTATTCCACGCAGCTTTACGATTTCCAGTAATGAGATTCTGGAAGCAGTGACTGAACCATTGAACAGCATTGTCAGTGCAGTTAAAATTGCCCTGGAACATACCCCGCCGGAGCTAGGTGCTGACATTGCTGAAATGGGAATGGTCATGACAGGAGGTGGGGCTCTATTGCGTGATATTGATCGTCTATTGATGGAAGAAACCGGTTTATCAGCCATTATTGCAGAGGACCCGCTCACCTGTGTAGTGCGGGGCGCTGGCATCGCACTTGAAAATATCGATCGATCCATCGGTATTTTTGCTCGCGAATTTTAATCCGATTTCAATTTCTTATCATGGATTATTTATAATAAATAACCCAG
The DNA here is from genome assembly GCF_900107265.1 of Nitrosomonas sp. Nm33. Lineage (GTDB taxonomy): Bacteria > Pseudomonadota > Gammaproteobacteria > Burkholderiales > Nitrosomonadaceae > Nitrosomonas. Next base: position 12,225 of record NZ_FNPJ01000020.1, read on the forward strand.
TGACGAAATTTTAAAATTTAAAATGTGATGGAGACGGTTCCACAATTTTTCAGGGCTGGTCCGAGTCCCCAGGTACGTTTATTTTTTTTTGCATTGTTATCCATCCTTCTAATGGTAATGGATACTCGCTTTGGCTCCTTTTCTGGAATCCGCCAGACTGTTGGCACGATCATTTATCCTCTGCAACGGCTCGCATATATACCTGCGACTTTATTTGACCAGGTAGAAGAGCTAATAAACGATTTCCAACTGACGAAAGAAATTGCTTATCTCAGACAGCAATATTTCTTTAACCAGCAAAAACTTTTTCGCTTACAGATACTAGAAGAAGAAAATACCCAATTGCGAAAATTGCTGGGTGCTGCCCAGCAAACAGAAATCAAAGCGATCATGGCAGAAATTCTGTATGTCCCACGCGACCCCTTTAATCGCAAGGTTACACTCAACAAGGGAAGCTCTAGTGAGATTGCAGCAGGTCAAGTAGTCGTAGATGATTTAGGAGTCATCGGACAAATCACACAGATTCATCCTTTTTTATCCGAAGTCACGCTTGTCACGGATAAAGATCATTCTGTTCCGGTACAGGCTGCCCGTAATGGCTTGCGCTCGGTTATTTCAGGTACTGGGAAAAATAATGAGTTAGAGCTGCGCTATTTATCGGTCAATGCAGATATCGAAAAAGGCGACTTGCTTATCACCTCTGGCATCGGAGGAGTCTATCCTCCCGGTCTGCCAGTAGCGCGAGTAGAAAATATTGAGCATGATCGCTCACGAGATTTTGCCATCATTACGTGCACGCCTATCGCGGGTGTAAATAGAAACAGACAAGTATTGATCCTTTCGTTGTCATCGCCCATACCAGAGCAGCCCAAAGAAGAGCCAAAAAATACTGCTCAGCAAGAAAGGAAAAGCCGTGCCCGATGATTATCTTGATCAGGAGCTTCCTCTAGAGGCAAAAAGCAGCGTTATTTTATTCAGCCTGTTGATTGCGCTCTTGTTCAATCTATTGCCTCTACAAGAAATTATCCTGTTACTTCGTCCGGATTTTGTTGCGATTACGTTACTTTATTGGAGTATTCATCACCCACAGCGTATCGGAATGAGCCTTGCTTTTATTGCTGGCTTAGTAATGGATGTAAGTAATAGCAGCATTTTGGGTCAGCATGCCTTGGCTTATTGCGTGATCACATTCTTTGGAATGATATTGCATCGACGTCTACGATTATTCAATGTCTTTAAACAGGCACCCCAAATTTTCTGGGTATTGCTCATAGCTCAATTTGCGGTATTCTTGACAGGCTTGCTGGGGGGTACTTATTTTCCGGATTGGTATTACTTTTTTCCTAGCATTACAGGTGCATTATTGTGGCCTGTTATTTCATTCTTGCTGAGCATTCCTCAAAAACCGAAGAGCGATCCTAACGAACTATGAATTATGGGGTTGAGCTTCGTAATCATTTGCATGAATTACGACATTTCCACATCAGACTTGCGATCGCTGCGGGTTTTGTTGTGCTGTTATTTTGCCTGCTGCTTGCTCGTTTCTTTTATCTGCAGGTACTCCGAAGCGAGCATTACACTACCCTGGCAGAAGCTAATCGCATATCCATCATGCCGCTCGTTCCCAACAGAGGCCTCATTTTTGATCGCAATGGGGAAATACTCGCGCAGAATCATACGACCTATGCTCTGGAAATTGTGCCGAATCAAGTTCCCAATCTGGAATCGACCATAGATGAATTAGCAACTGTGATTGAAATCTCACAGGAAGATCGTCGACGATTTAATAAACTGAGGCGGGAAAGCACGCGCTTTAGAAGTTTACCCATTCGAACGCGCTTATCAGATGTTGAAGTAGCGAGCTTTGCAGTTAATCGTTACCGATTTCCTGGAATGGAAATCAAAGCACGATTACTTCGTCATTACCCTCACGCCGAGCTTTTATCACATGTAATTGGGTACATTGGCCGTATCAGTGATAAGGATCTTGAGCAACTCGAAAGCAATAATGAGCTTGAAAACTACCGCGGTTCTCTGCATATCGGAAGAATAGGCATTGAACAAAGCTATGAGAAACAATTACACGGAATAACCGGATTTGAGCAAGTTGAAACCGATGCAGCGGGTCGACTCGTACGAACATTATCCCATACCCCTCCCGTAGCCGGGAATGATTTAATCCTCTCTCTTGATCTCAAATTACAGCAAGCAGCAGAAAGAGCGTTTGGTGATTATCGTGGTGCATTGGTAGCAATGGATCCGAGGAATGGTGAAATTCTTGCTTTTGTCAGTAAACCGGGCTTTGATCCCAATCTGTTTATAGATGGCATCGATCATGTGAACTGGCGCTTACTCAATGAATCCATTGACAAACCTCTCAATAATCGTGCACTGAGAGGCATCTATCCCCCTGGCTCTACCTTTAAGCCTTTCATGGCGCTGGCTGGATTAGAATTAGGCAAGCGTACGGCCGACTATTCGATTAATGATCCAGGTTATTTTAGCCTGCCTGGTAGCTCCCACCGCTTTCGGGACTGGAGACCAGGCGGGCATGGCAGAGTTAATCTACACAAATCGCTTGTTATTTCCTGCGATACCTACTACTACACTCTTGCAAACGATCTGGGAATAAATAATATTTTCAGTTTTATCGGTCAGTTTGGGTTTGGCAGAAAAACCGAAATCGATATTCCAGGTGAAGTCACTGGTTTACTCCCCTCACCTGATTGGAAAAAGAAACGGTTTAACCAAAACTGGTTTCCTGGTGACACGATTTCCGTTGGAATCGGTCAAGGTTATAATTTAGCCACCCCGGCTCAACTGACCTTCGCCACCATGCTTCTTGCCAACAATGGTGTAGCATATCGTCCGCATTTTGTGAAACAGACTCAAGATAATGAGACTGGCCGCTTATATGAGAATAAGCTCAGCCAGATGTATACGCTTAATTTAAAAAAAGAGAATTTGACACGCGTCAGAAATGCGTTGGTCGATGTAACTCGCCCTGGTGGAACAGCAGCAAGAGCTGGTGCGAATGCAGCTTATACTTTTGCCGGCAAAACAGGCACCTCACAAGTGATAAATATTAAGCAAGGCGAACGCTACGTGGCTAGCAAGATACAGGAACGTCATCGTGATCATGCGCTATTTATAGCTTATGCACCAGCAGAAGATCCCAAAATTGCACTGACGATATTGGTTGAAAATGGCGGCTCTGGTGGCTCGACTGCTGCCCCCATTGCACGCCAGGTATTGGATTATTTTTTTCTCGGGAAAACACCTGAACCAATTCTTGCTGAAAAAGCAAATAATCGATCACATTAAGAAAATAACAAACGATCAATTCCACTTCCAAATCAAATATGACGCAAGAGCGAGCTGCAGACAGTATTCATAATACAGCAAGGAGAAACCGACAAAGAAGTTGTGAAAAAATCGTAGCGAACACTCCAAGCGCAAGGCGGACGGAACGCAGCGATGAGACATATCGAGTAGATAGGCGAGGAGCGAGTACCGCCCAACACAGTGATTGGAGTGCGTAGTAGATTTATTCATAACCTCAAAGTCAGATTTGATTTAGAAATGAAATAACATACATTAACTAAAACAACTGCTTGTTTAGCAGTTCATTACCATCGATCAATTATCGTATTGATGATTAGTTGTTATGATTGAATTTAAACGCTTATGGCATTATCTCACACGCTATATCGATAATTTCCTGTTAGCGGGCATCTTTCTATTGATGCTGGTTGGATTGGTCGTGCTCTATAGCGCGAGCGGTGGAAATTTAGTTCGGGTTAGCAGCCAAATTTTAAATATGATCGTGGCGCTGATAATTATGTGGTTAATAGCCAATATTCCGCTTCAGCAGATTATGCGCCTTGCCTTGCCATTGTACATCCTGGGGATCATACTTTTGATTAGCGTGGCATTATTTGGTGAGATACAAAATGGAGCACGACGCTGGCTAAACTTAGGAATCACTAGGATACAGCCTTCCGAGTTGTTAAAAATTGCTGTCCCTCTTATGATGGCATGGTATTTTGATAAATCGGAAATAGCCCTGCGCCTACGTGATTATGCTGGTGCCGCTTTAATTTTACTCTTACCCGTGCTTCTGATCGCACGCCAACCTGATTTGGGAACGGCCTTACTGATTACAGCAAGTGGCTTTTATGTTATCTATTTTGCAGGCTTATCCTGGCGGGTCATGGCTGGTTTGCTTGTTACCGCTGGCGGCATACTGCCGCTATTCTGGTCATTTGCAATGCATGACTATCAGCGCAAGCGTATTCTAACCATGCTTGATCCTTCTCAAGATCCGTTGGGAGCTGGCTATCATATTATTCAATCCAGCATTGCCATCGGCTCCGGAGGTATTGCTGGCAAAGGATGGCAAAATGGAACACAATCCCAGCTAGATTTTTTACCCGAGCAAAGCACCGATTTTATTTTTGCAGTATTTTCAGAGGAATTTGGTTTAATCGGGAATGGTTTGTTATTATTGTTGTATCTGGTAATCATCGGGCGCTGCTTAATCATTACAGCCAATGCACCGACACAGTTTACCCGCCTCGTTGCTGGTTCGATCACATTGACTTTCTTTACTTATATATTCGTCAATATGGGAATGGTCAGTGGAATCCTGCCGGTGGTAGGGATACCCCTTCCATTGATCAGCTATGGAGGCACATCTCTGGTAACAATGTTACTAGGTTTTGGCATTTTGATGAGTATACAAACGCACCCTAAACTGGTAAAAACATAAGGATGGTATACCCATGATGACAAGTACACTTCATTCTTTTTCTCATCGCTGGATAGCTTGTTCCATTCCACTCATATTCATCATTATCCTGATCATACTGGCAGGTTGTAGTAACTTGTCGCAATATGCTGGGTCACGGGAAAAAGGCTCTGCTACTTCGTCAACTTTCTCTGCAAGAATCAAAGGGGGAGGCTATTATCTTGATGATGGCCCTCCCGACAATCCACCAGCCAATTTGGATTCTATTCCAGATGCTATCCCCCGCATTGAACCCTTAAGGCCAGCCAACATGCGTCCTTATGATGCCTTGGGGCAGACATTTACCCCCATGACATCCCTCACTCCTTACACAGCACAAGGCATTGCCTCATGGTATGGACGCCGTTACCACGGTAAACAAACTGCTTCTGGAGAAGTGTATGATATGTTTGCCATGACAGCTGCTCATCCAACTTTACCCATTCCCAGTTATGTGCGTGTGACCAACCTTAAAAATGGCAAGTCGATCGTCGTGCGCATTAATGATCGAGGTCCTTTCTTGGCTAATCGAGTGGTTGATCTTTCCTATACTGCAGCATACAAACTGGATGTACTCACAAAGGGAAGCGCTCCAGTTAAAGTTGAAGCAATCATTCCAGGAGTGGCATCGTCTCCTCAAGCAGAAAAAATCGTGTCTACCCAACCGCCTAGTACACAAAATACTAAAATCTATTTACAGCTGGCTGCATTTGGTTCTGCCAGCAATGCGCACAACTTTCTTTCACAAATACGTTCCGAATTACCCTCAATCACTCATCAAACTGGCATCACTAATGAGGATGGATTATACAAAATCCGCACAGGCCCCTATCCGAGTGAAATATCCGCCAGAAAAAGTGCTAATGAGATCACACAACGTATTGCTGTCAAACCGATATTGACGATCGCTAACCGATAATCACATTGTTACGATTAAAGGATATTTTTCTCTTATCCTTCTCCTGTAAAGCCAAGTTTGTAATTATTTTAATTTTTAATATAAATAGCAGTAGCAGGAAAAGGTAATATTCTATGAATAAAGGTTTTGTGTTAAATATTTTTACTTTTCTATTGGGAATTAGAATAACTAGCGATCATGCCAGTAGCGACGACTAATCTCACGCCAACTGCTCACTGTTATGCTATCCTCTTTAAACTGTAGCAAAACTGCTCCATCGCGATCGCTGCGCATCAATTCACTCCCCAGGTCACGGTAACGTTCAACCACTTTCTCATTTGGGTGCCCAAAGTGATTACGATAGCCAACGCTAAATAGCGTAAGCCAGGGATTGACTTGTCGGATAAAAGTTTCCGTCGAAGAAGTTTTGCTGCCATGATGAGGTGCAATCAAAACCGTTGCGGAGAGCTGTTGACCCGCACGCACTAACAAGTCACGCTCTGTATCCTTTTCGATATCAGCAGGCAACAGCACACTGCCATGGCGTGTAGTAATTTTCAACACACAACTGGTTTCGTTAGTTTTTCGTTTAGCAAGATCATAGCTTTGCGCTAAAGGGTGCAGCAATTCAAAGTGAACATCATCCCATTGCCATGATTCACCTGCATGACATGGTTTACTATTTGTAGCGGCCTGCTGAATTGGATGATCGCTATTTAGCGATGATAGCAATGATTTCACGGGTATTGCTGCCAGCACCGATAAAGCACCGCCACTGTGATCTGAGTCAGCATGGGATATCAGCATGAGATCAAGCTGCCTGATTCCCTGACCGCGTAAAAATGGCACGATAATACGTGCGCCACTATCGGTTTCTCCATAGTTTGGCCCAGCATCGTATAACAGCGTATGATGTTCGGTACGCACCACCACAGCTAGCCCCTGCCCAACATCCAGCATAGTCAGCCACATTTCACCAGTTGCTGGCTTGGGAGGAGAAATCATGAACATTGGCAGCAATGCCACCATCCCAAGCCATCTGGCAGGAAAGCCAGAAAAAATTCCCATACCCGAACCACCAGGCAGAAACAACCAGACGACACCTGCCATACCTGCAATTAACGCCCATAAGGGAGGAGCAGGTTGCTGCCAAACAGCTTGAGGGGTTTCACTTAGCCATTTCAGCAGCAGCATACCGGCACTTAATATTTCATGAGCAGGTAAGAGTAGAAAATCAAATAATGGCACAATTGCAAGTAACGTCAGCGGTACTACCACCAAACTCACTAGCGGGATAGCGATAGCATTCGCTATCGGCGCAATCACTGACACTTGCTGAAACATGACTAGCAATAAAGGGCTCAATCCCAGTGTAATCACCCATTGAACACGAGCCCAACTGATGATCGCACCCATCTTGCCAATTCGGCCAAACGTCACAAGCGTGATCAGCGCAATCGCACCAAACGATAACCAGAAACCAGGTGAGATCACTGCCCAAGGATCGAATACCACTACGATCAATAACGCCCCTACTAGTACAGCAGGCATCGATACCCTACGATCACTCCAGAGTGCGATGGCTATGATTGCCAGCATCAGGAAGGTACGTCTAGTTGGCACTGAGAAACCAGTCAATAACGCATAACATAGTGCTGCCAAGACGCCTGCGGTAACAGCCATTTTACGTGCCGGTAGCCAATAAGATAAACGCAAACTTCGACGCCATAGCCAATAAACAAGCCCAAAAACCATCCCTGATACCATCGTGACATGAAGCCCTGAGATAGACATAAGATGATTCGTGCCCGTACGAGTGAAAATTTGCCACTGTTCATGAGGAATAGCTTGTTGATCTCCTATCGCCAGGGCAATTTGAATACCTGCATAAGAATGGTCTGCCAAAACTTGACTAAAGCGTGTGTGAATCTGCTGACGAACATGTTCAATCAGGTATTTGGGATAATTGACCCATCCATCCAGGCGCACATTATTTGCTGATATGCGTACATAACCTATCGCTCGTATATTGCGCTCCATGGCTTTTGCTTCAAAATCAGAGCCATGGGGATTGGCATTGCCATGGGGACGCTTCAATCGTACTGTTAGTCGCCAGCGCTCACCGACATTGACTTGAGGAAGAGTCGACGTGCTGATTTCCTCATATTTCCCACCCATTTTGTACCAAGTCAGCAAAATATGCGCAGGCACCGCTGCTTCTGATGTCAACACCTGCTCGACATCAAACCGGAAACGCACACCTCGATCGATTATTTGCGGTAATTCTGCGATGACGCCTATTAGCTCGATGTCACGGCTTTCCCATTCATGGGGTAAGGTATCTGCCATACGCCAGTAAGCAAACATCGCCGCCCAGAAAAAACCTAATCCAAGAAAAAGGCCAAATGACAGAATTTTTCGGAGGGCAAGGAAGGTATTTGGGTAAAAATAACTGTAAAAAAATAACAATACTGCGGCAGGAAATAACACTACCATCCATCGCATTTCAGGCAACTCAGCTTGCAGCTGTAATAAGCACACGCCGAAGACAAAGGCAAGGCTATAGATTTGTCTCAGCAATTTTTGATTCCATGTAATTCCATTTCTAAATCAAACCTGACTTTGCTGGCTTCTCCTTGCCGTATTACTTATACTGTCTGCGGCTCGCCTTTGTGTCATGCTTGATTTGGAAACAGAATAAAAGGTGTGTAATGAATTTTTGCAATCAACAAAAAAGAAGAATCGTCTTTTATATACGGCGGAAAATTTCAGAAGCTGAGGAAATCAGCATCAGTGATAGGCGAATAAAACTTAAAATAGTCGGTGGTTACGCAACGAATAGTGCTGATAGGATAATTTTTTCAAAGATTTGGTCAGCTTTACATGATTAACGTTACCGCGAAATGATCATTTATGGTTAAAATGCAGGATTTAATTTTTAGAGAGACTAAATTATATGTATCGCATTGCTCCAAGCATTCTATCTGCAAATTTTGCCAAACTGGGAGAGGAAATCACGAACGTCCTTGATTCAGGTGCAGATATCATCCACTTTGATGTCATGGATAACCATTATGTCCCAAATTTGACGATCGGCCCATTGGTGTGTGAAGCGATACGCCCTTTAACCAAGGCAATGATTGACGTCCATTTGATGGTTGAGCCAGTAGATCGCATCGTTCCTGACTTTGCCAAGGCAGGTGCCAATATTATTTCCTTCCACCCGGAAGCTTCCAGGCACATTGACCGCACTATTGGTCTTATTAAAGAACAAGGATGCAAAGCAGGATTGGTATTCAATCCCGCCACCCCTCTTACCTATCTTGATCATGTTTTGGATAAGCTTGATTTGGTGTTAATCATGTCAGTCAACCCCGGTTTTGGCGGACAAAAATTTATCCCTGAAGCACTCAATAAATTAACAGAAGTCCGGAAACGCATCGATGCCAGTGGCAAAGACATTCTGCTGGAAATCGATGGTGGTGTAAAAGTTGATAATATCGCTGAAATCGCGCGCGCAGGCGCCGATACGTTTGTTGCTGGATCAGCCATTTATAGTGCAGGTAAAGACAGTGACCCCCATTGCTATGATACGATTATCTCGGCAATGCGAGCAGAGTTAGCAAAAGCTTAGTATCTTTTACTACCATCACCTGAATAAAAACGAATGAATCAAAACAACTTGCGCCCTTCAGAAATTGAGTTTCCTCTCCCCATTAAGGCTGTTGTCATCGATCTGGATGGTACGCTGCTTGATACAGCAATGGATCTTGCTTCTGCCGCGAACAAGATGCTGGTGGAGCTTGGCAAACCGGAATTACCGCTGGTTACGATCCAGACCTTTATAGGAAAAGGCATTCAGAAACTGGTAAAACGTTCATTGACGAATAGTCTGGATGAGGAACCAGAACCTGAATTATTCAATAAGGCCTTGCCTATTTATGAGCGAAATTATCGTGAGAATTTGTATACCCACACTCGTCCCTACCCAGGGGTCGTTGACGGATTGGATACGCTCAAAAAGGATGGGTTCAAATTAGCCTGTATAACCAATAAAGCTGAAGCATTCACCTTGCCCTTATTACGCGCAGCCAACCTGCTGCATTATTTTGAGATTGTATTGTCAGGCGACACTCTGCCCAAAAAGAAACCCGATCCCCTGCCCTTGCTACATGCTTGCAACCACTTTCAAATTAAACCATGTGAATTGCTGTTAATTGGCGACTCACTCAATGACGCGATTGCAGCGCGTGCAGCGGGTTGCAATATCTTCTGCGTTCCCTACGGTTATAATGAGGGACAGGATGTTCATGAATTGGATTGCGATGCGATCATTTCTTCACTACTAGAGGCAACGAAATTAATCAAACAATAATTAAAAGGGATTTGAATAATTTTCATGATAGTCACTCTACTCACCCGCATATAGATGATCTGCTCGATGATAATCAGTAAGAAACACATCGTTAAATTACATCTGTTTTAAAAAAAGGTGAGTGTGTGACTCAAAGTGAATTCAATAAGCTGGCAGCAGAGGGTTACAACCGTATTCCCTTGGTATTGGAAACTTTTGTTGATCTTGATACACCGCTTTCAGTTTATCTCAAACTGGCTAATCAACCTTACTCCTACTTGTTGGAATCGGTGCTGGGTGGTGAGCGTTTTGGACGTTATTCCGTCATTGGATTACCTGCAAAAACACGCATAGAAGCGTATGGCAATGAAGTCGATATCATCAATGATTCCGCTTCTAAGAAAATTAATGTCGGGAATGTACTGGACTTTATTGAATCCTATCTGGCTGATTTTAAAATTGCACCCTACGCTGACCTACCCCGTTTCTGCGGAGGATTAGCAGGCTATTTTGGCTATGATACCGTACGCTATATCGAACCGAGACTAGCGGACCATGCTCGGTCCGATACCTTGCATACGCCGGATGTATTGCTGTTGCTATCTGAAGAATTAGCCGTAGTGGACAATCTTTCTGGAAAGCTCTATCTCATCATTTATATCGATCCACATTCGAATAACGCTTATCAGGCAGGGAAAAATCGGTTAAAAGAGCTGCTGACCAGGCTGCGACAACCTTTATCCATTCCGATAGAAAAGCCAAGCAAGCCGGGTATTGCTGTCAGTGAATTTAAGGAAGCCGATTTCATCACCGCCGTAGAACGAGCCAAGCACTATATCGTTGAGGGCGATATTATGCAGGTCGTCCTTTCACAACGTACCAGCAAGCCCTATTCAGCCTCTCCGCTTGCACTTTATCGCGCACTACGTAGCATCAACCCCTCCCCTTACATGTTTTATTATCATCTGAATGATTTTCATATCATCGGAGCCTCTCCCGAGATTTTAGTGCGGCTTGAAAATGACATGGTTACAGTTCGCCCGATCGCAGGAACCCGTCCTCGTGGCAAGAATATGCAGGAAGATTCAGCGTTAGCGGCTGATTTACTGGCAGATCCCAAGGAACGGGCCGAACATGTCATGCTGATGGATCTAGGACGTAACGATATTGGCCGCGTCGCTCAAGCCGGTACAGTCAAAGTAACCGAGAATATGCAAATCGAGCATTACTCACATGTCATGCATATAGTTTCCAACGTAGAAGGTAAGCTCAAATCAGGTTTGAATGCGATTGACGTATTACGCGCCACCTTCCCCGCTGGAACAGTCAGTGGCGCACCCAAAGTCAGAGCAATGGAAATCATTGACGAACTGGAAATCTCCAAACGTGGTATTTATGCGGGTGCAGTCGGCTACCTGGGTTTTAATGGCGATATGGACCTTGCTATTGCTATCCGTACCGGCATTATCAAGGATGGCAAGCTATACGTCCAGGCAGGCGCCGGTATCGTTGCCGACTCCGTGCCGCGGAACGAATGGATCGAAACACAAAATAAAGCTAGAGCCATATTACGTGCGGCAGAAATTGCTGAAAATGGACTGGATAGCAAAATCGATTAAAGTTTTTTTAACAACTGCCGATATCTAAAACTATATTTAACTGCAGAAACCAAATTATAAGAAAAGTAAATTGTCATTTTTTTTATGCAATTTTAAAAAAGAAGGCCATCTCAACAAATCTTCTTCTGTTCATAGCAAACTGTTGCACTGCAAATCTGCATAAATGCTGGATTTCTATAGACTTAAATTAAATGTCATATAACACTTGCAATGTATTAATTAATATCGTATATCCGCTATGGAATCTTCTAACGCTTCGAAGGAAGGATGCTAGTTATGGCAATAAGGTCTTTATTAGTAGATATCGGTGGAGATCTAGCAAACGATGTAAAAATACTACCAGGTCAGTTTTTAAATGTCATATAACACTTGCATTGTATTAATTAATACCGTATATTCCGCATGCAATTTTCCAAACGACGTTTTGAAGGGAGGTAAAGCCTATGGCAGCAGAGTCTTTATTGGGAGGTATGGGCGGTAATTTATCAAGTGAGATAAAAGATTTATTAGATCAGTTTTTAACTGATACTGATCCAAATAGTGTAAAAGTAACAGATTTAGGTAATGGTGCTGCACTGGTCATTGGTAAAGGTGAGCATGGTGAAACACAAGGTGCAATCGTTTCTGGTGACGTCAGGGTCGCCACAGAAATCAAAGATGGTGTGATGTGGCTTGCGGTTAAGTTACCGTCTGGTGTTAACATTGCCTTTGAAGGCTTAAGTGAGCAAAAAACACCCGCAGAGATAGTAGATTATCTCAATTCAAAAATTGAAGAAGCTTTACCATCAAGTAGTTCAGATCCTGCTGTTCAAGCACTTAATGCTAGCTTAACAAATGCGCTTAATAATCTCATCGATGGTTTGGTTGCCAGCGGTGTTGACCAGAGTGTTCTCTGTATTATTGATTTCGCTGATATATCTCATTCACTTTCAGATATTGCTGCAGAAACCGCATCAGGCGTCGTAGATGTACACGGTAGCGCTGAATCTAATGAAATTGAGCTTGAAGCGCTTAGCGGTTCAGCAGATAATGAAGTTTTTGCCTTACTTTTGAATAGCATTCAGGAAGGCAAAACACTTGAGCTCAAGGGTATAGAGAACGCAATACTGGTTGGGTCTGGTAAAGTTAAAGTTGGTGATGACACTGATGTGAATCTGCAAGGTGACAATAGCGATCAGCATATCACTGGCGGCAGCGGCAACGATACCTTGGTTGGCGGTGGCGGTAATGATACCTTGCTGGGTGGAGATGGTGATGACGTCATAGGTTTCAATGCATTAGGTCATTATACTGTTCAAATTGACAATGGTGATAAACTTGCCTTCCAGTTCGATAATATCCAGACCGTTGCAGATATATTGCCTTTCGTTACTAACATTTCTGAAGCAGATGGCAACGTTACTTTTGAATTCCTCGATGGGGAAGCTTCAATTACGCTAGTGGGTATGTCTGCTAGTGAAATTACTGATGATATGGTAATCTTTAACTTGACGTAATTTAAAAACATACACTTTTAAAAGCCCGCTTAGAAATATGCGGGCTTTTTTATGAAAAAAACTAAAGGAAATAACCTAGCACCATATCTTTCGCCGATAGTTATACATAATGGATTATTGAGGGAGTGTGCTTTTATTCCAGGCACAAAACCGGCTCAAGTCGCTGTCTTGATAGATGGCAAGATTCTGACAAAGGTTTCTTGCGAGTTCCCCATAGCGGATATTTATCGGGAATCACTAGGTGGGCCAGCAGGTCTTACCAAGGGATTTCTTGTACCATTGCCAGCCCGGTTATTTGACGGGGCACCACATGAACTCATTACCCGGTTGTGCAAACCTGACCGAAAAACTGTCGAATCCACAGCAAGCGACTTAGCACAATATTGGCTGCTTGAAAGTCGATTAGTATTCCAGCATGGCGATCGTCATGGTCAAGTCAGCTTTGTTGATGGTCATTTTCAGGGCTGGGTTGCCTTTAGTCATCGTCCCACTCCTCTACCCCAACTGATTCTAAGTGATCATGAGGGAAATTTTTGTAAGCAGATACCACTGATTCCTTTGCCAACAGAAAATGGACAACCAAATAAATATTTAGCAAATTTTCGCATCCCGCAAAAGAATTTACCGCTCCCTTTACGAATTTCCTGTGGCGAAATTGAACTAAGCGGTTCACCTTGTCAACCGAAGAAAAAACTGATCGGGCATCTTGAGAGATTCAATGCACACGCCATACACGGCTGGGCTTTTGACATGAATCAACCAACAAACCCAGTAGAACTGACCCTAATAATCGATGGCCAGATCGCTCAACATTTTCGCCCTAATGTTTACCGTCCCGACGTTGCAAACCACTTGAAACTACCAGAAGAAGGACTGGGTATTATCGGATTTCAACTAACACCACCAGAAATTCTCTTCGATGGTAAAGAGCATCGTATCAGTGTCGAATTTACCGGGTTAAACCATCCATTACGCGGCAGTGGGCAACTGGTTAAGATACCCAAAAACTATTTAACATTTGACGAAATTGTTTCCCTGCCAAAAAGGATAGTACGGCAGGCAAAAAAAATTGCGCGGCCGAATAAACCAGTAGTTTCGGTAATCATTCTAAACCGTAATGGAGAAAAACTACTTGCTGCCCTGTTCGAAAGCTGGAAAATAAAAAATAGCCTGACCAACGTTGAATTCATTGTCGTTGATCACGCATCGGATGATGGTAGTCTTGGATTGCTTAATCGTTGGCAATCTCAATTGCCGCTGCACATTATACCGCTATCTTTTAACGATTCTTTTTCCGCCTCATGCAATCGTGCAGCAGAAGAAGCTCGTGGCAAACTTCTACTGTTCCTAAATAACGATATTATCTGGCTGCAGGATGTACTCCCAGCAATGGTCGATACTCTTGAAAATGATCAGAAAATCGGTGTGCTTGGTCTAAAACTGATCAAATCAACAGATAATAAACAACTATTTGGTCAACCATTAGTACAACACTTGGGAGTACGCTTTAAACTTTCCCATGCGGCCTACTGGCCCTATGAAGCTACCCCTGACGACAGAAACGAGGCAGAATATTCTACTCAGATTGTTCCAGCTGTCACTGGCGCTGCCATGCTTTGTCGCAAAAAAGACTTTTTTCATGCGGGAAAGTTTGATCCAGGTTATTTCTATGGTTTTGAAGATGTAGAATTTTGTCTGCGCCTTAGCAACAAACTCGACAAGAAAATTATTTGCCGCAACGATCTGCTGGCCCTACACCATCATGGTTATACTCGCCTTTCCGGGCGAGCCAGAGATATTACTGATCGTCTCATCAATAACGCAGATGTATTACAGACACACGCTGGTTTATGGCTAAAACAACGTTATTGGACAAGTCTCTTCAATGCCGATCAACACCTCACGGTCGATAAACCGACCGTTGGTTTTATCGTTGATGAGCCTCTGGCAAACGGTAAAACTACTCATTTACGATCCGACGCGAGCAAACTGGCCAAGCAAGTACTTCATTGTTACCCCTCAGTGCAAATTGTTTTTCTGCCTCCCAGTCGTGGCTGGTACAATATACGCAATATTCACATTCTAATCGTTGGGCATCCTGAATACGATATTGGTAAAACTATATTTTGTCGCGAAGATCTCCTCACCCTAGCCTGGATCAGGGATGATGCTGATCTATGGAGTCAAGCATCTTGGTGGCCCCATTTTGATGGCTATCTTGCGGCTAAAGCCGATGCTATAAAATATCTTGCCCCCACCGTCAGTAGCCCCATAGTGCAAACAACAGCTGCAAACCCTCTTGGACCATTATTCAACCCTCAATCACCGCCACTGCGGGTTGCCTTGCTCATACCGCACAAAATCTCAGCCCAACACAAAACTCGTATTGATACATTGCAACAATCCCTGAAAGCTGCCGGCGCTGTTGTCTGGCAGGATCCATTCGATACTCCTGACGGATCAACGCGACTAGCGGATATACGAATCGCCATTTGTTTCAATAAATCATTGCTGAAAATTGAAGTCGAAGCTCATCCTCATACATTGAATATCCTCTGGGCACCATACCTCACGCAAACACAAAGCACCGAGAATTTGATAGGATGGCAAATCGTCAATCAAATGCCGCAGGCAGACTGGCTACGCAACGAACTAGAGAAAGAAGTTGGAAATACTTTTTGTTCATCCTAATTTCCCTGGGCAATTTCGCCGTTTTGCGGCAGCTTTGGCACGCGAGCCAGAAATGCGGATACATGGTGTCGGCGATGCCAAATGGATGGAGGATACAATACCTTTGCCAGACATTCCAGTTATCGCCTATCCAACACTGAGTGCGACTGGTAACAATATCCATCCCTATGCACGCAACTTCGATGCTGCTGTCAGGCGTGGACAACAAATCGTGCAGACACTCCTTGCCCATAAGCGACAAGGGCTGGAACCTGATCTGATCATAGCCCATCCTGGTTGGGGAGATGCTTTTTATCTAAAAGATATTTTCCCTGGGGCAAAAGTCATTGGCTTATTCGAATACTACTATCGGGTAAGAGGTGCCGATGTTGGCTTTGATCCGGAGTTCCCGATGAATTTCGATGATATCTTTCGAGTGCACAGTCTCAATGCCACCCAATTATTAGCCTTGGAATCCTGCGATAGCGGCTATTGTCCGACAGCCTGGCAGCGCAGTTGCTTTCCTGCTCATTATCAGGAGCGGCTCGGCGTTATCCATGACGGGATCGACACCGCTATGGTTGCACCAGATGCGAGTGCAGCAATCACCCTTCCTGATGGCTCTACCCATCGCGCTGGAGAAGAAATACTCACTTTTGTCAGTCGCAGTCTTGAACCTTATCGTGGATTTCATATTTTCATGCGCGCCCTGCCGCATATTCTTGAAGCGCGCCCTCATTGTCAAGTCATCATCGTCGGCAGTGATAACGTCAGTTATGGCAAGCAACCGCCACCCGGCCAGACGTATCGTCAACGCTACTTCGACGAAATCGCTGATAAAATCGATCAATCACGCGTTCATTTCACTGGTCGCCTCCCTTATAATGATTATCTCAAAGTATTGCAGATATCTCGAGCGCATGTTTACCTGACCTATCCATTTATTCTTTCCTGGTCCATGCTTGAGGCCATGTCCAGTGGCTGTCTGGTCATTGCTTCTGCCACCCCAACGGTACAGGAAGTTATAATTGACGGTGAAAATGGCCTGTTATTTCCATTCGATCAACCAGCCACTCTGGCAAACTATGCAATCGAAGCATTAAGTAATCCAGAACAGTATCGGGAATTACGCAACACAGCGCGACAAACTGTAGTTTCTCGCTATGATTTTAATACTATCTGCTATCCAGCATTCAAACAGCTCATCAAACAATTTGAATGGTAGTGAAAATCTATGACTAAAACACTTACAGAAATCTTAAAAGAAGCCGGCGCTCTCCTTGAAGGTCGAGATTACACCAACGCAACATCCCTCTACCAAGAAGCAATGAAATTACAGCCTGGCAATGCTGCCGCAGCCATGGGCATTGCCATGATTCATAACAGGACAGGGCAGCCAGAGGAAGCGCTCAAGATTCTCCAGGGCGTGTGGAAAACTATCTCCCGCAGCAGAAGAAAAAAGGCTGTCGCGCCAAAAGCAGCTGTCCTTGCCCAGATTGGTCTGGCGCAGCAACAACTGGGCCGAGCAATTGAAGCCTTGCAAAATTTTCGGCGAGCGAATGCCTTGCTTCCCTCTGCCGAACTAGCTGAGCGTATCCAGAAACTGGAAAGTGTCATCGAAAATCCCAATACTATCGCCCAGCTGCTGATCCAGGCCGGCCAATTACTACGTTCTGGTAAGGTGGAAGAAGCTGTTAAGGTCTACCATGTCGCGCTGCAGCTCAATGCTGACCAACCGGAGGCGCTTCATGGGCTTGGACTGGCATTGCGTACTCAAAAAGATCTGGATGGCGCCCTCCCCCTCATTCAACAAGCAATTATGCTGGCGCCGGACCGCGCTGACTATTACAATGACTTAGGCATACTCTTCCAGGAGCGTGGTGAGCTTGAGAAAGCAATCAGCTTCCATAAGCGTGCTTTGAAAATCAAAGCAGACTTTGGCCCCGCTTACATCAATCTTGGTGTCGCCTACAAACGCATGGGCAAGCTCGATGATGCCATTGCTGCCTACCGCGAGGCCATTACATTGCAGCCTAACTCTTCAGCTGCGCACAACAATCTTGGCAACCTCTTACGCATTCAGGGAGATCTGGTTAACGCGCGCAAAGAACTGGAACAAGCCATCAAACTCCAGCCTGGATATAAAGGCGCCATTGAAAATCTGGCTGCACTCGAACAGGAAGCTAAACTGAAATCTGCTACCTCCCAGGCAGTCACAGAGCCACCAGCAGAAGCAGATGACAGAAAATGACTTTCTTTATCAGCAAGAGCGTTCTACACATTCTTCCAAATGAATGGACTAGACAAAGTGGAAAATGAACGAAAAGTGAGCTCACAAAATATTTCTTGCGAGTAAGGAAATGCTGTAATGAGACTTGGATTGTTCGAGGTACCCTTAAGTTAGGGTGGAGTGTATTGCTATATTAAGTACTTATATTGCTTCTTATATTACCTCTTTCTAATTAACAATTCCATTTCCAGATCAAATCTGACGCGAAGGCAAGCCGCAGACAGTATAAATAATACGGCAAGGAGAAGCCGACAAAGTCAGGCTTGATTTAGAAATGGATACTGCCTTGGGCAGGCCATTTAATCCGTAGCACTGGATGCGCAAGCCATCCTGCTGTCCGGATCATGGTTAACTGGGGATGTACGCGGTGGAGATGCTGATCTCATGCTCAACTTTGACTATTCCGTTGAGCATCCAGCGATGTTCTCTGCTCAGCTAGCCATCCGTGTATTGCGTGCTTACTATTGGCGACAGAAAGGTCGATATCGTGTTATTCCAATTTGCATTGAAAAATGAAGAAATGAAACAATATAGCCATGAATTACGAGGAAAAAATCATGGCAAGAAAAGCAAGTGGAATAGATCAATTAGTAACGGCCCGGGAATTATTGAGAACAGCAAAAACAGCAGAGGAGTTGAGGGCGGCACAAGCGGTATTGCTGCCCTTGGAACTGGGAATGTCGTTAGAGGAAACGGCGAAGGCTATTGGACGTTCCATTAGATGGACGTGTAGCATGCGCACGCGCTACTGTAGAGTTGCTCGCTGCGAGGAGGAAGCACCTCGAACGAAACGGGCGCTCCGTAACCGTGCGATTGCCACGCTTGAGCAGGAAGCCCAAATTCTTGATGAAGTTTTGGCAGGAGCGGGTAGAGGAAATGGTCGCTGCGTGGGGTAATCATCGACCGCTACGCTTGATGTTCCAGGATGAAGCCCGCTTCGGACGCATTGCGGACAGGCGTTATTGTTGGTCGTTACCCTGGCGATCATGTCATCATGATCCTTGATGGTGCCGGCTGGCATAAAAGCAAGGATTTCGATTTGCCTGAGAACATCCGTTTGTTATTCCTGCCACCGTATTCCCCTGAATTGAATCCGCAGGAACACCTTTGGGACGAACTGCGAGAAAAATACTTTCATAACCGCGTATTTGACAGCATCGATACGCTCGAGAATCATTTGGTTAGTGCATTATGTAATCTCGAAAATGCTCCGGCTTTAATCAAAAGTATAACCGGCTGGGATTGGATTATTAATGCAGTTTCTAGTGCAAATTAGAATAATAAAGCGCCGGCTAAAAGAATAGAAGCGTTCATCAGCAGGTTTGGCCGATTCCAAGATACTTACTTGATTGATTCACTTCAAAGAGAATTGATATTTCACCGAACTGGAGCAATGGAAATCGCAGCCAGCTTTATATGCCATCCAATCAATTAATATGCATTTTTTGGAGCATTGAGTAGGAATTCTATTTCTAAATCAAACCCGACTTTATCGGCTTCGCCTTGCCGTATTATTTATACTACTGCGGCTCGCCTTCGTGTCAGGTTTAACTTGGAAACGGAATAAGCAAGCGCAGACTTCTCAGTACTCAGGATATGGTAATAGCAAAATAGCAAAAATCAGTAGCCGGACTACCTTCACTGTCGGGTAGAATACCTACAAAATCTCCACGTCCTTCCTTCATGACGTTCACATCAAACTCCATGGTGTAAACTGCCCATTCGGCACCCGCAGTAAACTTGCGCCAGCCGGAATTACCAACCTCATTGGTTGAGTAAGCCACGGCAAAGCGTGATTGATCGCCGCCAGAAGCGCGAGCAATAACACTCACGGCGATATGATGACCGCTGGCAGCAGCTTCGATTTGATCAGGAAGACGAATACTGTAACCACCTGTAACACCACCAGAACCAGCTTTAGGATTACCCTTGGCAAGAGTAATATAACCAGCTTCGCCATTTGTACCGACATGACTTGAACAGATCATCCCATCCGGGGTAGTTGATGCTTCACCTGTTTCAAAAACATAAAGAAAAGCGGCGTTCTGCGCAATTTTGGCACGAAGTTGTTCTGCCAGATTGACTGGTATTGCAGATACTTTGGGTACTTTGGATACTTCTTCTACCTCAGGAGAAGTAGCTTGAGGGAGAGTAGTTTTAGGAGGAGTAGTTTGAGGAGAAATAGCTTGTGGAGGAGTAGCTTCTGAAGAAGCTTTCTGCCCACCAAGAGCCTCCTGCATTTTCTCCCAAAAAATTTGTAGAATGCCTTTTCCCATCTTATGAACCTCCTTTAGCAGAAATCAATATAAAATTTTATTAGAATTTCAATTTCATGATACTACCCTAATTCCATTAAGATAGTACATTTGAATTTTACTTCCAGAACACACAATCTAATTTGGATGTTTCATAATTTATGAATAATTAAGGTAATTCCTAGAAAAATCCAGGAATTACCTTATTTAAAAAAGAACTTAATAAAGTGCCTGAGCTTATTTGGTCACCATATTCAGTGCGTGTTTGACTAAATATACGGCTTTACGTATATTTCACTTTAGCAAAAAGGTCATTTATTTTTTGTACACTATATAGTGTTCATTTTGCCTGTTATTAATGTCAATAATGAAGCATTTATTGTGATCATATTGGAGACAGCTCATCATATGCCGCATTATGCCTCTTATTGGAAAATTATTAGCCAGAATCAAGAAGTATAAAATACTAAAAAATAGAATCAAGCGTTGGTTGCAATCATGATAGATTTTATGTCATGGCGCACTAAAGTGCGCACGGAAAGACGATATTTTAGCGTTTCTGGATTTAGTTGATCAAATAAGAAGTACGGCTATGCAATATCATAACGCCTGAAATAATTCTTTCTTATCAACTCCAAAGTAATAAGTTAATAGCATATAGACATTGATCAATACACATTTGAAAAAACTACTTGCAAAATTGATTAAGGAATGAGCGTGAAGAAAAATATTGCGGAACTATTTCTTAAAGAAACTAAGGACCAAATATTGGCTGATAAATTTAATCAAATAACAGATCCAAAGTTGAAATACATTATCGCTATGACACCCCGCTCAGGAAGTAGTTATTTGTG
This sequence comes from Nitrosomonas sp. Nm33, assembly GCF_900107265.1. Lineage (GTDB taxonomy): Bacteria > Pseudomonadota > Gammaproteobacteria > Burkholderiales > Nitrosomonadaceae > Nitrosomonas. Next base: position 33,450 of record NZ_FNPJ01000020.1, read on the forward strand.
CGATCTAATAAAGCAGAGCCATTTATTGGGAACCCCTGATGAGTACCTGAATCATCAATTTATACCAGAAATATTAAAGAATGTACCAGCAAATAATGCTGATGATTATTTGAAAAATATGCTTAAAAAATCTCAATCTAAAAATGGAGTTTCAGGCTTGAAGGTAAGCTGGTTTCAATTCATAAATTTTTGTAATGCGATGAAAAAACCTGCAATATTTAGGCAGTTCAAATATATCTATCTCATACGCCGTGATTTATACCTTCAATCAGTTTCTCTCTACAAAGCAACTGAGTCTGGCGTTTTCCATACAAATGTGAAACATAAAAATGAGGAAAAGTTGAAGCTTAATGAGCTTGATTATAACTATAAAAAACTGGAAAAGTGGTATAAGCATATTGCCGTGCAGGAGTCCCGCTGGCGACGTTTCTTTTTACTGACAAATATTTTTCCTCTTTACATTACTTATGAGGAAATCGATGAAAACATCAATGAGGTCATCGATCGAATATTTAATTACCTTAATATTAAGAATGAAGCTCGTTCAACAAATTCGGTTGAGTCGATTTTCAAGAAAATTGGAGACCGTCAGAGCATAGAATGGGCCTCTAAATTTGCTCTTGAGCGAGACGAAATGATGAGAAGTACGAAGACATTGTAAGTACAATCGGTGTGGGTCTTTATATTAGACAACAAAAGTTGGGCTCTAAAGGGAGCAAAAGTTTTCGCTCCATATGTGGTTTATTTACTGAGGAGCGGTTTGACCTGGTCAAGTATTTTGTGACAACTCAGTTAAGCGACCTTTCTAAATTCTGCCAACTCAGATTCAAATTAATCTGGGCTCTTGGAATTTAGATATGAATTGCACTAGTTCAGGTAATCCTTCATGACCCACTCTGCTCCGATATACATTCTTTCTGGATTGCATTGGGTTAATGGTTACAACACAGTCCTCGTGCGTAACCTGTCGTAGCTATACTGCCAGATATTGGTGAAAGTACGGTGGCTACCTCGCCACTTCAGGCCGCAACAACGTAGTTATTCCATTTCTAAATCAAACATGACACGAAGGCGAGCCGTTGACAGTATAAATAATACGGCAAGGAGAGCCGACAAAATCGGGTTTGATTAAGAAGTGGAATTAGCGCGCCTCCAACCGGATCTCGGTTACACTTCCCCCAATATAGGCCACCCGCCCAGGGACCGGGTTATGTACCTCTTGCCCTAACGCAGCCCCGGATAAACGCCAAGATTGTGGATCATTCCAGTGTGGGCCAAACAACTCTTCAACCTCTACTGGTGTTGTGTCATTAAATGCTTTTCGCTTCCTGGAGGCGGCGACATAACGCAGCGCATCCTTGAATTGAGCGTGGGAGATAGACACAGAAAATACTTTGTTGGAAAAAGATTCAAATTGTGTTGGCTCTCCATTGGAGACCCACAATGGTACCTGCTCACGACCAGCGGCAGTGGTTGTATTTCCCGACGCTCCCAGCGGACCAGATATCACCGGCAATCCCCCTTGCCCACGGTCAAACATCACTTTCGCGCGAAAAAAGTGGCGCTTTTCCTGTTCTCGCCAGCCGCCCGCCCGCTGAATTGCAATATTGAACAGGAATTTGATCTGGCAGCCACGTTTCTGTTTGCCCCTCACTGAACACGCGGAATTGGCAAAGCCTAACGTAAGCTGCTGCTTGGCCTGTACTACAGAGGCATCATCGCTCCGTGGTTCGACATAAAGCTGAGGTACGGATTGTCTGGTGGTAATCTCCAGAGTTCCATTCCCACCCCCCCATGGCACCATGGCGTCTTTATCCTTCCTGTTGAGGCGGAAAACCGCAAAGGTCCCCTCATTGAATTGGTTGGCTCCCGATCCCCGCTGACCCAATGCACCTCTAGGCTGCCAGAAAGGCATTCCCTTCTGACTCGGTCCAGTATAGGTGTACAGTCCGATGCCACCGGCTCCCGGACCTTGCTGATTCACGTGAACAAATGTGTCACCCGTTGCCGAGTGCGCAGTTCCGGCGCAACCAGGGGACTTTCCAGCAGGTGTCCAGCGGGCAGAGGGATGCTTGGTATCCAGAGCAACGCCGGTCAAGGCTTTAGCTTTCTCAAACAAATCAAATGGCCCATTGCTCACCGGTCCGTTTTCAACCAACGGTTCACACCCGATACCCTGCCCCCAGAAGTTCACAAGAAAAGACGAATTTCTCCCTCGATTTACCTCTGACGGAGCTGGATTCCAGCTAGCTAAATAGAAGAGTCCATCACCATCCTTGTCATCCGCCATTTCGTCCTGTAAGTGAGAGATCTTTCCTCCATCATAAAGAAACAGCCTAGGCGTGACAGTTTCCGCTACCACTGGTGCACTGGATAATGTGACCGCTATTAGCAGCGAAAGACCACCTGATAGCAATGAACGCTGCAATTTCTTTAGAGACAATGAGAAATCCATAGTATCCTCCTCAGTGTCAGATAACTTTCCCCTTAGCCAGACGCAAAAGTAGATTTTTAAAGAGTAAAAGAGGAACATTATTTTCACCGACCTTTATCTCCTCCGCATTCTCGACACCAGGATCCGCAAACTCTTCTCCACCAGCGAAATGCTTGGAGAACTCTGCATTTGACGCTTGGAAGCGCTGAAAAAACTGGCGGCGATCGGTAATATTCATCAGGGAAAACTTGTGCTGCTGGTCTAAAGATTTGCCAAATTCCCGCACATACTTCAGTATTTCTTTGGAAAATGCTTCATTTACGCCCTCTTCTCTCAATTGCCCAATAATACGCAATACCCCGATAAGCCTAGCATCCACCGATAGATTGGAATGGATACGGGGTGGATCAATGCATGCGTCGCATTTGAGCCCCAGCAAGCGAAAAAAGTGTGAGATCACCGATTCCTTCGGCCGATAGATATTAGCAAGAACACGCTCATGGCCGAAAACTCCGGCCCATCTTGAACATATAGCGAAATAATCAAGACGACCCTGCCCCTCAAGCTTGTTAGCGAAAAGAGTCAATGACTTAGTGTACGAACCCATCTTGACGTTCTGATTGAACTCAGACAGTACGAAGTCATCCTGTCTGCGGAAGTAGACAATCACCCACACATCCAGATCATTGAACGCCTGGGCGATTGGTTTAGGGTCGCGACAAAATTCAAATTCCTCGCTGCTCAATATAATTCTGCTGCATTTAGACCTGTCGATCTCCTCGCGTAATACATCGATGTCGAATTCGCCGTGCCCCAGAAACGACGATGCAACATCGTGATGCCCGTAGTTAGCCCCCCCCGGACAGCCGCTCCGGGGGTACAGCCAACCAGTTGTCTCCAACACATCCCGGTTGTGGCTAAGGTAATGCTGGAGGGCTGTGGTACCAGTCTTATGTGTTCCGATGTGTAAATATAGTTGCTTGTTCATGAATTAAGTATGCAAATCTTTGGTGCATAAGAATAATAAACTACCTTTTTATGAAAATTGAATGTACTGAAAGTTCATTTGACTGTCAAACATAAGGATAATCTGGTAGTGTCTCAGTTTGAATTTTGACTGAATTGAACTTGCTCATATCAATGCTATCATACCGATATGAGCAAACGACCTAAAAATTTAGACTTAAATCAACTGGCAAAGCGTATTGTAGATGAGGCTATTGGAGAAGAGCCAGTTACACCAGTTCCGAAAGAAAAAAATAAAGCCGCTGTAGAACTTGGGCGGCTTGGCGGTAGAAAAGGCGGGAAAGCAAGAGCAGAAAATCTTACTTCAGAGCAAAGATCAGAAATTGCTAAAAAAGCGATTAATAAAAGATGGGAATCTAAACAAGACGCAGATGAGCAAATGACTCCCGTTTTGCCTCCTCATGCAAAGAAGAAGCGTATAAAAATTTAAAGACATCTTGCGGTAACTTCATAATATTCTTTGATACGTCAGTCTCATTAGTCAAATCTCCGATAGCAGATCTGACTAATTTGGAAAATAAAATAGGCTTTTCTTTTTGGAAAGGCTGTGGCTCATTAAGCCTCATTTTCAGATTAGACATTTGAATGAATAAACTTCTCTTTGTATTTTCTGAAATCATATTAAGTTGATGCAATCTCATGATCATTGCTGACACAGCTACCTTCCAATATGGTTTTAAAGCTATCAAATTTCTTAATGTAGGCTGTTTTCCGAACTGTGATGCGCTTATCTTAAATTCATGTTTTTGCATTAGAAGTTCTGATGCAAATTCATCAGCTTCATCTTCCATGGTCTCTCTCGGCACATCATGGATGACAAGATGTGCTAATTCATGAGCTAATGTAAATCTGTATCTATCTGGTGTTAAGGCGCTGCTAATAAAAATTATTGGTGGAGTATCTGTTATGCGTATGCTAGTACCAGAGATTCCTCTTAAACCAAAATCCACCTCTACAACTATTACACCTGTGCGCTCCACAAAATTCGTCAAATTCTGAATTGGTCCGTCGGGTAGTCCCCACGTTGCACGCATAATTGAAGCTGCCTTGCTTGGAGATCCATCAACTTGTTCCAAATCAATATATGGCAAAGAAAAGTCAGATTCTATCTCAACAAAATCCATAAATTTTCTAATACCAATACGTATTAAATTAGTTATGCTTGAAATATATCTTCTATCAGACGCCGTTATTGAACTAGATTTTCTGTAATAAACAGAGCTTGAACCAAAACCAAGACGGTTTTCTGGCATGTAAAAAAATTCAATCGGAAAGTTTAATGCTTCACTAATTGCTTTTATAGTGTCTATGCTGGCTGAATTTTCTATTCCACCTTCAATCATGGCAATCTGCGGTTGTTTTAATGATGATGCATCAGCTAATTCCTTTTGCGTCAACGCTCTATATTCTCTTGCCAAAATTATCATTTCCGGATTAAGTGGTTTCAACATAATTATCACCCTCTTTCTTATCTAGCTTATCCGACTTTACACGCACCCTTGCTTCCTTAACTATTTGCTGCGACTCATGAGCAAAGAGATTTTCAACATTCTGATTAATAGCATTAGGCAAAATTTCAGCATTCCAATAATTTGCCTCTCCAGATGGACAGACGAGATTAATTGATGTGATTGATGAGCCAAATTTGTCCATAATGTATCCAGCTTCTAAATGATGTGTCGCCTCTATTCCTGGAAGTAATAGCTGATTTCGAAACTCTTGGACTTGCAATGTTGGTTGGTTTCTTGATAAGCCATCTTCATCAAATTTCTTTAGTCTGATTCCTATACAACCGAAAAAATCTTGTGGGTTAAAAACCAAAATAAACATTTGTTGTTTAGTAAGAAAATTTATTGATTCATTTTCTTCTGCTAGCCTAATTCCTCTGATACGCATGAAATCATTAATCATGCATGCTCTCGTGCGCGCGCTAGTCAATGATTTTACTTTTGGTGATATTTCTATTTGCCAGTCTTCCCAAGCACCATTAATAACACTCCAAAGTCCATTGAAATAAGGGCGCATAACATTGTGCGCAGTATCAAATTCAATAAGCATAAATTCTCCCAGAAAAAGTTTTATGCAATATACTATCACAAATTGGTTACAATTCACTAAGAAATATAAAATATTCATTGTTTATACTTATACGCTCAAGTATAATTCATTATGAATTGAAGATAATAAAAAACCATCCATGAACAAACTCTCAGTTGAAAAACGCGCAATGATATTAACGCTGCTAGTAGAAGGTAATTCAATGCGCTCAGCCTCACGTATCGCTGATGTTTCGATTAATACCGTGACCAAGTTGCTAATAGACGCTGGTACGGTATGCGCTGAGTACCAAGATGAGCATTTAGTTAATATCAAAAGCAAGCGCGTTCAATGTGATGAGATTTGGTCGTTTTGTTACGCAAAAGAAAAGAACGTAGCGCCAGCAGACAAAGGAATTCTTGGTTATGGTGATGTTTATACTTGGATCGCAATAGATGCAGATACAAAACTAGCTATTTCATGGTTGGTTGGTCGACGTGATTATGAATACGCGGAAGCATTTATAGGCGATCTGGCGAGCCGTTTAAGTGATCGCATTCAATTAACTACCGATGGTTATGGCTGCTATATCAACACGGTCGAGCAATTTTTTGGTGGAATGGTTGATTACGCAATGTTAGTTAAAATCTATGGAGAAGAGACCAAGGGACAAAAACGCTATAGTCCGGCAGCATTCGTTAGCGCAGAAAAGCGGGTTATGGCAGGTAATCCAGATGCTGCTCATATCTCTACGAGCTACGTTGAACGTAACAATCTGACAATGCGTATGGGTATGCGTAGATTTACCAGATTAACAAATGGCTTTAGTAAAAAGATTGAGAACTTAGCGCACGCAGTAGCATTACACTTCATGCATTATAACTTTGTGAGAATTCACAAAACGCTCAAAACAACGCCTGCAATGACGGCAGGTATATCTAATACGCTTTGGTCTATGAATGATATTGTTGAATTAATTGATGACAAAGAAGCGTTAAAAGATAGAAGCAGAGGAAAATACAAAACAAAAAGCTAATCAAGAGCAGCGTAAAACTCCTTTTTACTTACGCCTGCCTGTTTAGCCATTGAGCTTATTAAGTCTTGGCTAAATGGTGATTTGGGGCAATCAACGGTAACTTTATACAATATGCTTCCGTTGATTTTAGCCCATTGTTCATGAGATGTTGATTTTCTTGGTCTTAGTTCAAAACCAAGGTTTTTTAATATTTGCTTAACTTCTTTGCAAGTAAGCGGAGGGTGCGCACCGCTCATCCATGCACATAATTTTTTGGCACCAAAGGTATTGGATCTTTAAATAGCCTGTGTAATCCATTTTTAAAAATACCGAATCGTTTCATTGCCAATATAAAATAGTATGTAGCTATTTGTTTAAAAGGAGCTTTACGTTTTAAAAGTTGTTCAGCAAAAGCCTTATCCTCTCCATACAATGCATCATACAAATATTCTTTAACCATAAGGTTAAGCTTTCCCTTAACTTCATCAAAACTATCTCCCTGAGCCGCCAATCCAAAATCAATACAAAACGCCTGCCATTGATCTCCATTTTTATTGGCATAGCAGCGTAATAACAAGTCATTTGGTTTCATGGCGCTTTCTCCTTTTGCTATTTAGTATATCTTTTGTGTAAGTGTTTAATAAATATGAATATTTATTATTTTTTGTAAATATAATTAACAGTTTAACTAATACTATTGCATAGTATCGCATTAGCAAGGTTTGTCAACAGGCGTTGCCTAATACCGCATGCTATGTTCAAGTAGAATTTTAGATAACTAAATTTAGTTCTTGTTCAGATAAATTTCATTGTGCACGGAGTAATATGGTCGTATTAATAAATATTAATACGACCATAAAACTATAAATATTAAAAAATTCAAACTGAGACACTACCGATAATCTATCAAAATCTCCCTCATACCGATTCAATCAGTACGAAATAATTTTACCTGTTGATGCATTATGGTGCTTCAGATGACAGGCTAACAGTGGATATGATCAGCTTAATTTCTAAAAAGAGGTAAAAAAACGTATTTAAGATTAAATATGCTCAAAAGCATTCTGTGTTTGTGCAAGTGAGCTGAGTTTCACTCGGTCAGGCAAGACTGGACAATAAGCTTTAATAACCAACACAATGTATTTGCCAGAGTGAAAATCCTATCTCCGACAGCAAAAAGCAAAGCGAAAAACGACCGGCGCTTTTTAATGTTCGAGTGTGCGCAATAGTTACGGTCTGTTGACATTTCACACAGGTAGCCACAGATACCCGCATGCCATGGCAACCATACTTTCATAATTTCTCTTTAGTTTGTCGTATCGTGTTGCCACTGCCCGATACTGTTTTAGTCGGGCAAAAGCGTTTTCCACCAAGTGTCGATATCTATACAAGCCCCAATCCATATCTGCGTTACCCTTCAACGAATTGCGTTTTCTTGGAATCACAGCCCTGGCTCCCTTCTTTATTATCTGCTCACGTATACACTCACTGTCATAGCCCTTATCCGCTACAATCGCTTGTGCATCAGGTAACTTGGCAATCAGCTGTGGTGCTACAGAACAATCATTCACTTCTCCACCAGTAATCTCAAACTCAACTGGTAAACCACAACCATCAACCGCCAAATGAATCTTTGTAGTGTTACCCGCACGGCTTTTCCCGATGGCCTGCGGCTCTTGACCTACCGCCCCCGCACTATGCTGATGCGCTTTAACGTAGCTGCCATCAATAAATTCCCACTCCCAATCTGGATCAATAATCAGTGCCTTGAAAATTCTGTTCCA
>NZ_FNPJ01000068.1 GCF_900107265.1 Nitrosomonas sp. Nm33
GCAACACGATACGACAAACTAAAGAGAAATTATGAAAGTATGGTTGCCATGGCATGCGGGTATCTGTGGCTACCTGTGTGAAATGTCAACAGACCGTAGACGTTTGAACATCGAAAGGCTCCGAAAGATTGAAGTATTAGTTACAGAAAGATAGGAAATTGAGCATTGCTATACTAGATAACACTTGCATAGTGTGCAATTAATGAAGAAACTTCTTCCAACGTAGGTCGCCCTTCTATGGCCGGATCAATCAGCGTTGTTCGGGCTTGATCTTTGTTTATTATTGCGTGCTCGATCAGATATGATGGGATAAATCGGATTAAAGTTGGACCAGCGGATACTAACATTCCGGCCATTTGTACTTCATTTGATTTATCTTTGATGTTTGTAGCAATGCCCCCACTGGCGCCGGATAAATTCATGTAGTTTTCTTCCGAAATGCCGTCAAGAGTCATATAAGGCTCTCCATCGGATATCTCGCATACCCCATCCATGATACGTCTATGCACATGTGTTGAATGTGTGAATATTCCAACAGGCTCATCATAAAATTCAAACGAATTACTTTCGAATGGAAATCCGCCTGCCAAAAGTAGTTGCCCCTCAAAGAACTCATTCTTCCTGAGCAGCCTATGCCGTCTAGAATCTAGATCAAGGAAGTGATTGGGCTTGTGGCGAGGGAAAGGAGGAAAAAGCTCAATAAGCACAATATCGCCAGTATCGATGCTTACTCCCCGATCGCTGATTAGTTCTCCAATATGAATTATTCTTGCGGGCATGAGAAAATCATATATAGATTCCGTTTTGTATTTTGAATTGCTCGTAACCCAAAATGGCGATGGATTCGTGAAATTGAATTTGGTGGCTTTATTTATTACGTGATGGGCTGTTAGCAAATAAAACTTATTTTCGTGTTTTAACAATATACCTGTTCCTGATCCATACATCTGATCCACATGGAAGTGTCCCCTCTCCTCTATTGGCTGATATAAATGGTTAAAAAATATTCTTCGCGTTGACTTTATTGCAATTGACTTAGTTGAGTTGTCGAAGGCTCGTATGAATTGTTTCTTCTTCATTTTGCAGATAAGCACTCAAGAAACCATTGGAGTCAGTCCGATTGTTCTAAATCTATTCCCGCTTGATCCCATTATCGCTCAACCAACATAACCTCAACCGTATTCACTTTACCGTCCCGCAGGTATTGCAACACGGTTTTCTGTCCAGCCTCAAGCGTTCTCAAGATATTGGCATACGATGCTAGATCGCTGATCTGTTGTCCAGCCAGTTGAATCAGGATGTCACCCGACTGTAGCTGTGCTTGATATGCCGGGGAGTCATGAATAACGTTATCCACGCGTACGCCATCACCTTGATAGGAGAAATCCGGCACTGTACCCAGGCTGACTTTGCGTTTATCTTTTGTTTGAGCAGTTTTAATTTTAGATTGCGCATTTTGTGTGTTTAGCGTGACGGTCAGGGGTTCGGGACGATTGGCCAGATATTCGGTTGCTTCCTTGAGAATAGCAGCCACTTTGACTAGGCCAGCTGCATCGATTTTATCCACGGTATCGCCGGGAGCATGATAGTCCTCGTGTGCACTGGCGAAAAACTGGACAGCAGGCACGCCCGCTTTGATGAAAGCAGCTTGATCGCTGGAACCAAAGTCATCCTGCACAGCGTTGATGGGAATACCGGTGACAAAGCCTGCACCACGAAACACATGTACCAGCTCACGCGCAGTGCCAGTGCCGAACAAGGTCACCGGATTGTTGCCCAGTCGCCCCACTGTATCCAGATTCAACATGGCTACTATTTTTTCTACCGGATAGTTTTTTGCATTGTTAAGGTAATGCGTGGAGCCCAGTAGATTGGCTTCTTCGCCGGTAAAAGCAACAAAAATGATGGTGTGCTGCGGTTGCCACTTTGGAGCGATCTGCCGTGCCAACTCCAGCATGACCGCAATCCCGCTGGCATTATCATCTGCACCGTAATGAATTTTCCCCTGGTTGGCTGCGCGCACATCCGGCCAACCCATGCCCAAATGATCATAATGTGCACCGATCACCAGGCTTTGGCCGGCCAATGCCGGATTTGATCCAGGCAAAATTCCGATCACATTGCGCAAAGTAATCTTCCCTTTCGGTGCACCTACATCCTGCTGCCAGATTTGGAAATAGCTTTTGTCATCACCACCGGGCAACAGGCCAGCCTGTTGGAAATGCTGTGCGATATAGTCCGCAGCGGCATCTAATTCGGGGCTGCCTAATTCGCGTCCTTTAAAGGCTTCGCTGGCTAGATAGGTAATATCTGATAGCATGCGGCTGTCGGAAAAGAGCGGAGGTAATTCTGCCAATGCACGGCGGGGCGTTAAAGTGCCGACATGAGTGGAAGTAAACGATGCATTATCCTTCTGCTTGATTAACTGCGTTAAAGGTGATTGGGTAACAGGCCATTGACCTTTATTTATATTGGTCAGCTCATCTCCTTCAAAGACCAGGTAGCTGTATTTGCGGTAGTGCGGTAGTTTCCTGGCCAATTCTGCAATTGCCTTGGGATGATCGGATGCCACCCATAACAGGGTTTTATCCGGTTCGGCGGGCTGTCTCGCTGTCAGCACAATGGCGTGCTTGGCTTGTTGATAAGTTTGTTGATTCAGATGCAGTTCCCCTGAACGATAAGCTACCCCCTGACTTGACAAAGTTGTGACCAACGCCTGGCTGAATTTATTTTGCCAGCCCATGATCCAGACTGTTCGATTGGTAGGGAGAGTATCCAGTTGATCATCGCGTACAACTTCCAGCAAACCGGACTGTGTCTTTTGCCAATTCGTAGCCAGCAGTTGATAAGCTTGCAATACTTCTTTATCTACATTGGCTGGCAGTACTAATAAGGGTTTTTTCGCACCAAAACCTTGAGATAAGGCAGAAGGGATTTCTCGGCTGTCCAGGCGCCTGAATACGTCAAATTGTGGATCAATATCAATGCGCACAGGCCGTGCTTTAAAGTTCACTTCGATTTCATTGATTAACTGATCAATGGTGATTTTAGCTTGATAAGCTTGCGCTTCACCTTCCAAGTGAACAGCGATAGGCACAGTCAGCTGATATGGCATGCCCTCCTGGGTTTGTTTGATTACCGCCTTGAGCTTAAATCCTTGAGCAGTAGGCTCAGCCTGTGCATCCTGCAATAAGAGGTTGGGAGCGCCACTGTGGTAGACCCATTGCTCAAAGAAACGGGAGAAATCCTTGCCAGTGAGTGAGTTGAAGATCGTCTTTAAATCCTCAAAAGTCGCTTGCTTGAATTTGAATTGTTTATAAAAAGCTCGTAACACCCGGATGAAATCTTCATCCCCCAACTCCTGCCGCAACATATGAAAAAACATCATGGTTTTTCCATAACCTACTGCTTCTGAGCTGGAACTATGACGTGAAATAAATTGGGCAATAGGGAAATCTTTTTCTTTACTGACAAAATCCGCATATTTTTGCAGCACATCGCGGCGATATTCCTCTCCTTTGCCGCCTTGCTCACTTACCAGATGATCAGCAAGGTAGGCGGTTAATCCCTCCGACCAATTTCCTTTGGAGTAATCCACGAATACGCCATTTCCCCAGTAATTATGCAGAATTTCATGCGGGTAGGAAGAATGCAGGATGAAGGGGAAGCGAACCACTTTGGGACCAAGTAGCGTAAAAGAGGGCATGCCATAGCCGGTTTCCCAGAAATTCTCAACCAAGGCAAATTTTGAATAGGGATAGGGCCCCAGCAGCTTGTTATACATGGCAATATACTGCGCGGTGGTATCCAGATATTTCTGAGCTAATGCTTCATCAGCGCTACGCAGATAAACGAATGCATTTACCGTGCCTGCTGACTGTGTGTAGCGCTGATAGCGCCCTGCAACGATATAGATATCATCTTGTGGCTGTTTCTCTTCCCAAATCACATTGTGGGTTGTTTCTGTTTTTTGCTCACGCACCAAAGCGCCCTGACTGACGACATCCCACTCGGCGGGAACCTGAATATTCAGGAGAAATGACACCATTCCATCCTCAAACTGGGGATACCAGGCGGTAGAATTGGCCAGAAAAACTCCCTCATTTGAGATGAGCCCAGGTGTGTAACTGAAACTGCGTGCGTATTCCAAAGCGGGGCCTTGCACGGCGTGATTGATTTTTCCGCTGAAAGTTAAAGTGAATGTCTCTTGTTGTGGCGGTAAGGTCAAAGTATACAGTTTTAAAGGAACGGGCCTGGCACTTAAAGCAGCATTACTTTGCTGTAAGGTGAGATGCGCACCTTTCACATCGGTTACCGTTAAATCGGCATGCAGGCTGAAATCAAGACGAATGTCTGTTGATTGATTCCGGTAACGTTGCGGGATAAATACCTGATCTTTTACCTGGATTTCTGAGGTATCTGGCGAGAGGATGATTTCCGTCTGATGGTGAAAAGTTTCACTGCTTGCTACTACAGTCAGGCTATAGATCATGCAGACGAGGAATAAACTCCATGTCACACTCAATTTGATTGATTTTTTCATTTCTTTAAATTTTATAGTTATACATTATTCAACTTATTCTGAAGGATCTGGATGAGATCGCCAAATCCATTTGGAACAGTTTATTAAACTCACATCTTGTATACTTTCCTTTTAACGCAATGTTTAAACAATTTCAACGAGATCTATAAGTTAACAAATGAAAAATTTTACACAAATAACTTCTATTACTAACGCTCCATTATTTGTTAATGGGCTGCTATCAGCGTTACTTTTCATTACAGTGACTCAGGCTAGTGCGGTAGATTTTATTAGCGAGGAGTATCAGCTTTCAGACAAAGAAGTCAGAGTCGGTGAAGCCTATTATCGTGCGGATATGCAGTGGATGGCTTATCAAGCAGAAGTATCCGAGGAAAATCCCTTTTATCAAATTTATCTGAAAAACCTTGTGAGTGGAAAAGTACAGCAAGTATCTCCCGGTACAGGTAAAACGACTTGTTCGTGGGTGCATCCTTTACAGGAAAAAGTGCTCTTTTCTTCGACTCATGAAGACTCTGATGCCAAGGCCAAGATGACCGCCGAAATTGAAAGAAGAAAATCCGGCGAGCGACAATCCTATGCCTGGGACTATGATGAATTTTACGACATCTATGAAACTGACTTTGAAGGCGGGAAAATCAAAAATCTTACCAATACCCTGGGATATGATGCGGAAGCTTCCTGGTCACCTGACGGCAAATTGATCGCGTTTGCTTCCAATCGCAGAGCTTACACCGAACAATTATCAGAGGAAGAAGCTGCCCTTTTCAAAAAGGATCCTTCTTCTTTAATCGATATTTACATTATGAATGCGGATGGTTCCAATGTAAAAAGATTAACTCAAACAAGTGCCTATGATGGCGGCCCATTTTTTAGTCCGGACGGTAAAAGAATCGTGTGGCGCCGCTTTTCAGCCAATGGTAGAGAGGCAGAAATATTTACCATGAACATCGATGGCTCGGATCAGAAACAAATTACCCGTCTCAATATGATGTCCTGGGCGCCTTTTTATCATCCTTCCGGAAAATACGTTATTTTTGCAACCAACGTCCATGGACACCGGAATTTTGAGCTTTACATCGTCGATGTGGATGGCAAAAAAGAGCCGGTGCGTGTGACGGATAAAGAAGGTTTTGATGGGTTGCCGGTATTTACTCCCGATGGCAAATATCTCACCTGGACCAGTGACCGCACGCCTGAGAAAAAAGGCCACCTCTTTCACGGCAAATGGAATCACGAAAAAGCATTAGAGAGTCTTTCCTTGAAATAAAGTAAATGAATCGAATTAATATAATGTAATTCGATGGCAAGAAAAGAAGGATGAACCGAGTTTGACTCTTTTAACGTTTTTGATACTGGGCAAACAGACTTCATTTTGGGGTTGCCTCAACGCGAGCCCTCTGGTATCAGGTAATCCTTAATAAAAAAGTAAGGTGAGGGTGTACGTTGTTAAGACTGCACAGTCTACTGTGCAGAATTTTTCTTTTAATAACAGGTTGCAGGAGGGAGTTACCACTTGCGTTGTTTAGATTGCGTACGCTCTCCGCGTGGACGTGCAATATTAACAGTAATATTTCTTCCATCTACAGCACGTCCATTTAACTGCTTGACTGCTTCTTCAGCTGCAGATTGTTTTTCCATCTCTACAAAGCCAAATCCTTTGGACTGACCAGTATATTTATCCTTAATAAGGTTAATACTCATCACTTTTCCAAATTCTCCGAAAAGAGTTTGAAGCTTGGTATCAGTGACATTATAAGATAGGTTTCCAACATAGATATTCATTTACGTCTCTCATTTTTGTGCGGTGATTAGTTAAACCTATCAAATAACTCACCAAAATTAATTGATAGTGATTTGCCATTAGCTGACAAACATTTGCAAAAATATCCTAGGAAGTTGAAGTGGATCATCTTCGAATACTCCACTTTCCTGAAAGACGTTTTTTTATTTTATTACGACTATCATCTACCATTCGGTGAGTAATGATTGTCAAGTATCCTATTAATTCATGATAAGTGCGGTATTATTCTGTTACTAGATAGTTAGTAATTGATCTTGTAACAAGTGCAAACTAATTAAACCGGCCAACATATATACCAATGTATATAGTTTTTACCAAGCTTGATTGATCGAGAATATCTTTAATCCTGGGACAAATTATTGAGTATGGCTTGCTTGCTATACATTTTTGCACATACTCAGACTATTTCTAGGTTTGCTACGAATCTGGTAATTGTACCCTTAATATGGCATGAAAATGTGAATTTAACTTATAAGACCAATTACTGGCATCATAGTTCGATTATCTGTGTGATCCTGCTAAAGGAAGAAATCTGAAAACTATAATAAATTGCTGTAACGCGGATAATGAAGACGCTAGCTTTTTTATTGAATTCATGAATGAAAAGAATGATATAGTGTGGCGTCCCCTTTTTCTTCGTGCTGGTCGCGGTCATTTGCCCTATCTCATGCGAAAGATTCCCGGTTCGAATCCTCATGTGTGCACCCACACCAGCCATAGCTGGAGAGGCTAGTGAGATCTGGCCGAGAAGACGGCGCAATACAAAGTAAAGTGGTTTGGAAAATAGACGTAGAGTAGCCAGGGTCAGTTCGTTACGTATCAGCGAACAAGAACTATCTCAAGAAAGTTTTAGTTAGAGTAAAGTATTAGACTGATTACGCGGGCGCCCAAAATTTTATCTGCAGGAACCGCCGATGCGGTTTGAGTTCATGATGTTTTTGGTAAATTTGCCTACATGAGGGCGTATCGAATTATTTTGAGAAGGTGATTGAATTCAGTATGTCCAACATTACAAACCTGATCATTTATAATATTGGCACTATCATGGGATTACTCTTCATCGGGGCTATTGTCGCGTTGTTTATTCGCGATCTCATCCAGAAACAGCACACGATATTACGCAATTATCCGATTATTGGTCGATTACGCTTTTTTTTCGAGCTTCAGGGCAAATACTTACGGCAATATTGGTTTGCTGGTGATCGAGAGGAACAACCCTTCGATCGTGCCACCCGTGCTTGGGTGTACAAGAATTCCAAGAATAAAGGGGGTATCATTGGCTTTGGTTCCACCTATGATTTGCGCGAACCCGGTGCGATCATTTTCGTCAATGCGACATTTCCCATTCTGGAGGAAGATCAGTTACCAACGCCCTCACTGCTCATTGGTGAAGGTTATTGTCAATATCCTTTTGAAGCTAAGTCGATTATCAATATCAGTGGCATGAGTTATGGTGCTATTTCGGCACCGGCAGTGCGTGCCTTATCACTGGGCGCGGCCAAGGCTGGATGTTGGCTCAATACAGGAGAGGGCGGGCTTTCGCCTTATCATGAGGAAGGTGATTGTGACGTGATCATGCAAATCGGTACTGCCAAATATGGTATCCGCGATGAACACGGTAATTTCTCCCCCGCACGTGCCAAGGAAATTGCGCCGTTCGTCAAGGCTTTTGAAATTAAACTTTCGCAGGGTGCCAAACCAGGTAAGGGGGGAATGTTGCTTGGTCCAAAAGTAACCCCTGAAGTTGCTGCCATTCGTGGTATTCCTGCTTTTCAAGATTCTATCAGTCCCAATCGCCATCACGATATTGGCAACATCGATGAATTGCTCGATAAAGTTGCCTTCATCCGCGATTTAACCGGACGCCCGGTAGGTGTTAAGAGTGTCATTGGCGGCTGGCGTTTTATCAATGAGCTTTGCGATTCCATTCATCGACGTGGGCTGGAATATGCGCCTGATTTTCTTACCATCGATGGTGGAGAAGGGGGGAGCGGTGCCGCGCCTCAAACGCTCATGGATTATGCAGGACTGCCCATTGCAGAAGCTTTGCCGCGCGTGGTGGATACGCTGATCGAGTCCGACTTGAAGAAACGGATTCGTGTGATTGCGGCAGGAAAACTGGTTACTTCGGCTCATGGTGCGTGGGCGTTATGTGCGGGTGCAGATTTTGTTAATACCGCACGCGGCTTTATGCTTGCGTTAGGCTGTATACAGGCGATGCGTTGCCACCTGAATACTTGTCCTACTGGCATCACAACGCATAATCCTTGGTTACAACGTGGCCTGGTCGTTGAGGAAAAATACCTGCGCGTTGCTAACTATGCCATGAATGTCAACAAGGAAATCGACATGCTTGCTCATTCGTGCGGACTCAGGCATGCCCGAGAGTTCCGGCGTGAGCATGTACGTATCGTGCAAACTGCAGGAAAAAGCATCGCATTGAATATGTTGTACCCGTATCCCGAAGTGCGTAAGGAGTTTAATAAAGAAGTTTGCAAGAGTTGAAATTTCGTTCTCTCCCCATATTGTAGGGGCAATAGACATTTCATCAGGAGGTTTTATGCGTTTCGATAAACTTACCACAAAATTTCAACAGGCACTGGGTGAAGCACAAAGTATGGCGTTGGGCAAGGATCATCCATATATTGAGCCCCAGCATTTGCTGCTTGCACTCCTGCAACAAGGTGATGGAGGAGCTTCTTCACTGCTGCAGCGTGCAGGTGTAAATGTTAGTCCACTGCGCGATGCGCTGACGAAAAGTATTGAACGGATGCCCAAAGTTGAAGGAGCAGGTGGAGAAATCAGTATCTCGCGCGATCTTAATAACCTGCTCAATTTAACAGATAAGGAAGCGCAAAAGCTTGGAGATCAGTTCATTGCTTCAGAAATGTTTCTGCTGGCTGCGCTTGAGGACAGAGGTGAAACCGGGCAACTATTAAAGCAGTATGGAGCCAACCGTAATGCTTTGGAACAAGCGATCAAATCGGTGCGTGGTGGTGAAAGTGTATCGAGTGCAGAGGCAGAAGGTAGCCGCGAAGCATTGAAAAAATATACCCTCGATCTAACTGAGCGCGCACGCATGGGTAAGCTGGATCCAGTAATTGGGCGTGATGATGAAATTCGGCGAACCATTCAGGTATTGCAGCGACGCACCAAGAATAATCCAGTACTGATTGGTGAGCCTGGAGTGGGAAAAACCGCCATCGTAGAAGGGCTGGCTCAACGCATCGTAAACGGAGAAGTACCTGATACCCTAAAAAATAAACGTGTACTATCGCTCGATATGGCTGCATTATTAGCTGGCGCGAAGTATCGAGGTGAATTTGAAGAACGATTGAAAGCGGTACTCAAAGAAATCGCCCAGGATGAGGGTCGCACCATTGTGTTTATTGATGAGTTGCATACCATGGTAGGAGCGGGAAAGGCGGAAGGCGCTATCGATGCCGGCAATATGCTCAAACCGGCGCTGGCCAGAGGAGAATTGCACTGTGTCGGCGCGACTACCTTGGATGAATATCGTAAATATGTTGAGAAGGATGCAGCATTAGAGCGCCGCTTCCAGAAAGTACTGGTTGACGAACCAACAGTAGAAGCAACCATTGCCATTTTACGTGGTTTGCAAGAGCGTTATGAAGTGCACCATGGTGTAGACATCACTGATCCGGCTATTGTGGCTGCCGCGGAATTGTCTCATCGCTACATTACTGACCGTTTCTTACCGGATAAGGCTATCGACTTGATTGATGAAGCCGCTGCGCGGATTCGCATGGAGCGGGATTCGAAACCCGAAGTGATGGACAAGCTTGATCGCCGTCTGATTCAACTAAAGATTGAACGGGAGGCGATGAAAAAAGAAAAGGATGAGGCTTCACATAAACGCCTGGCGCTTCTGGAAGAAGAGATTAAAAAACTTGAGCGCGAGTATGCTGATCTTGAAGAAATTCTCAAGGCAGAAAAATCACGTGCCCAAGGTTCGCAGCATATCAAGGAAGAATTAGAAAAGCTCAGAAAGGAAGAAGAAGCTGCGACGCGCAAAGGAGATTGGCAAAGGGTCTCTGAATTGCAGTATGGCCGTATTCCTCAACTGGAAGCACAACTTGCTGAGCAAATCCAGCAGGCTGAGACCACCGTCCCAGGTAAAGAGGCAAATAGTCCGAAATTATTCCGAACGCAAGTCGGCGCTGAGGAAATTGCCGAGGTGGTTTCCCGTGCAACAGGTATACCGGTTGCCAAAATGATGCAAGGTGAACGGGAAAAACTGCTGCAAATGGAGCAAAAATTACATGAACGAGTGGTGGGACAAGATGAGGCGGCACGTCTTGTTTCGGACGCTATCCGTCGCTCACGTTCAGGATTGTCTGATCCCAACCGGCCTTATGGTTCTTTCTTATTTCTGGGACCTACCGGCGTAGGTAAAACAGAATTATGTAAAGCGCTGGCTGAATTTTTATTTGATTCCGAAGAGCACTTGATCCGGGTCGATATGTCGGAATTCATGGAAAAGCATTCTGTGGCACGCCTGATAGGCGCTCCACCCGGTTACGTTGGCTACGAGGAGGGTGGCTATCTTACTGAATTAGTACGCAGGAAACCTTATTCAGTGATCTTGCTTGATGAAGTAGAAAAAGCTCATCCCGATGTATTTAATATTTTGTTGCAGGTGCTTGATGATGGGCGCCTGACAGATGGTCAAGGACGTACAGTTGATTTTAGAAATACAGTAATTGTCATGACTTCCAATCTTGGCTCGCAAATGATCCAACAAATGAGTGGAGATGATTATCAAGTCATCAAGCTCGCAGTGATGGCAGAAGTGAAAACTTATTTCCGCCCCGAGTTTATTAATCGCATTGATGAAGTTGTCGTATTTCACTCACTGGATGAAAAGCATATTAAAGCGATTACGCAGATTCAATTGCGGAACCTGGAAGCACGATTGGCTAAAATGGAAATTAAACTGGAAGTAACCGATGCTGCCTTATCAGAACTTGCACGTGCCGGTTTTGATCCTGTATTCGGGGCTCGTCCATTAAAACGTGCTATCCAATCACAAATCGAAAATCCGCTCGCCAAAGAACTTCTGCAAGGTAATTTTGCTGCTAAAGATACGATCAGAGTTGATTGTGTAAACGATGTTTTAACATTTTCCAAGTCTGCATGATTTTTTTCTTGGAAAGAAAGCGAAGCAATAATGCATGAAAAGAGATAGTTTCAGGTAAAATAAGAATATTGTTTTTTTTAAAGTAAAACCTTATGCTAAAAGGTAGTCTGGTTGCGATCGTTACACCGATGTTTGAAGATGGCGCTCTGGATCTGGAGAGGTTTCGTGCGCTAATCGATTTTCATATTGCGCAAAAGACCGCTGCTATAGTGGTTGTCGGAACAACAGGTGAATCTCCTACCGTAGATTTTGATGAGCACAATTTGCTGATACGAACTGCGGTATCGCATGCGGCCGGACGAATACCAATCATTGCTGGCACTGGCGCGAATTCCACGAGAGAAGCCATTGATTTGACGATTTTTGCCAAAGATGCGGGGGCAGCTGCTTGCTTATCGGTAGTTCCCTATTATAACAAACCAACCCAGGAAGGACTTTATCAACACTTCAAGGCAGTGGCAGAAGCGGTTGATATTCCGATGATTTTATATAACGTACCAGGTAGAACGGTTGCTGATATTTCCAACGATACCGTTCTTCGGCTTGCGCAAGTTCCTAATATCATTGGAATAAAAGATGCGACAGGTAACATTGCGCGCGGTTGTGATTTATTACATCGTGTGCCACTGGATTTCTGCGTGTATAGCGGGGATGATGCCACGGCACTTGCATTGCTGCTGTTAGGAGGTCATGGTGTCATTTCAGTGACCGCAAATGTTGCACCGAAATTAATGCATGAAATGTGTCATGCAGCGTTTGCAGGAGATTTGATTGCCGCACGTAGAATTAACAATAAGCTGTTAAAATTGCATGTGGATTTGTTCGTTGAAGCGAATCCCATCCCGGTAAAGTGGGCTGTCATGCACATGGGTTTGATAGGTTCGGGAATTCGATTACCTTTAACACCGCTCTCAAGTCAATTTCATCAATTGATCAAAGATGCAATGAAACAAGCTGAGGTAATGATTTAAAGGTGTACGATGTCGAGTGTAAAATACCAAAGAACAATCATACTGAGCGTAGTATGGGTGTTGATGGTTTCTGGTTGTAATTCATTTAGTTTATTGCCAGAAAGTAAAAAAATAGATTATAAATCAGCTGGTAAAATACCTCCCTTGGAAGTACCGCCTGATCTGACTACGCCCTCTGCAGATGATCGCTACGTAGTACCTGATGTCTCTTCTACAGGAAGTGCAACATTTTCTACATATAACAGAGAGCGCGAAGAGCAACCACAAACTTATAGTAGCTCTTCTATATTGCCTGGAGCAAAGAGTGGGAGTGCCGTCCATATTGCCCGATCGGGTACCCAACGTTGGTTAGTGGTTCGTCAAGCTCCCGAAGACGTCTGGCCAATAGTCAAAGAATTCTGGCAGGATTTAGGGTTTCTAGTTAAGGTTGAGGCGCCTGATGTGGGGGTTATGGAGACTGATTGGGCAGAGAATCGCGCAAAAATTCCCCAAGATATTATTCGGAGTGTTCTTTCGACTTTTCTCGATAGCTTGTACTCAACTGCTGAGCGTGACAAATTTCGTACCCGGCTAGAGCGAAGTGAATCAGGTGAAACAGAAATTTATATTAGCCATCGTGGTATGTATGAAGCATTTGCTGAAAGAAGTACAAATCGTACTGTCTGGCAACCGCGTCCTGCTGATCCTGATCTGGAAGCTGAAATGCTTGCCCGGCTGATGATACGCTTTGGTGCAGGAGAAGAGCTCGCCAGACAAGAAGTAGCTTCTGCAGCAAATGGTGCCGGTACCGTTAGAGAGCAAGCTTATATGGATAAAATGAGGGGTGGTGTGCTAATAATTAATGAAGCATTTGACCGAGCATGGCGTCGTGTAGGATTGGCGCTCGATCGTGTAGGTTTCACTGTTGAGGATCGAGATAGAGCAAACGGTGTTTATTTTGTTCGTTATGCTGACCCTGATCTTGAAAGTCGAAAAGCGAGCGAGGGTGAGGGAATACTTTCAAAACTTGCATTTTGGCGAAGTAATGCTGATTCAAAAGCAGAGCGATATCGTATTCAGGTAAGCGGGGTCGGAGTTAATAGCGAGGTTAAGGTACTCTATGAGGATGGTACACAGGATGAATCAGGGGCAACTAATCGAATTCTTACTTTATTGTATGAGCAACTTAAATAGTGAGTTGCAATAGTGCCAATCTAATGAATAAAAGTAAACAAGATTAGTTTTGTGCAAGAAGGTAGGAAGGCTAATAAAAAAACCGCCCAGCAGGGCGGTTTTTTTATTAGCTACTCTTTGGTTATTATATTATTAATGACCTGGTTTGCTGGTGCCGCCATATGGACGTGCATCTCCACCTTCTTTAAGGCAGTTGCCATTAGCATCTAAGCCATGAGGGCATTCCATTTTTTGGCCGGAGATAATTTTATTATAGGCTTCTTTCTCAGTTTCAGGTAATGCTTGACCTGGTTTGCCACATCCCGTCAATGTTATGGTTGCTAAAGCAGCGGCGATTAGAAAAAATCTCATTATATTGATTCCTTATTAAAATTTGTAACTAAAAACAACTTGTGACAAATTCAGTATATAACGAAAATACCTCACTGCTCAAGCATGAGTTTACAAAAATTTTATAATCCTTTAATTCGTTTCTAGTTAAATCTATCGTATCTTCAATAGGATGCTCAATTGCTTTTCTACCTTCTGCTGAGAAATCAAGCTTAGAATCTGGGAGATTTGCCTTTTGTTTACAGCATATTTGTTAGCCGTCGTGCGTCACGATGAAGATGTACCATAGGCCCCCGAGCTTTTAGCGTGCATATACGTTCAGGAATAACTTCGCGATCAAAATGGGCTGGTTTTTCCAGAAACCAGACATCCTGCAGCAACATTGGGTCACGTGGTCCTGTTGTCTTCACATTCTGATTATCGACAACTGGGCACCCGTACTTTAGTCAATTTCTTCTTGTCACTCATAGTTCACTTCTTCACAGTTGTGGATTAGTGTGTTATCTAAAAGTTGACTTCAAAGCTTTTCGATCAGCGCCTAAATTAATAATTAATATATTGAGGTATTACTAATTTCCTCACAAAAAACAAAAAAATTTCAAATATTTTGTGAAATTGGTAATAGTAATAATTGTCCCATCATTTTTTGAAAATTTTTTGCACATCTATCTGCTGCCAGGCTGCCTGTAGAACGCTTATTAAACGACATAATCATTGAAGACGTAAAATAAGTATCATGCTACAGTCGATAATTTTATTGCCCAACGATAATCTGCATTTCAAAGGGGTAGTAATCAGATGACTGTGAATGTACATATTTGCTGCTAGTGCGTTTATTTCTCGGTGAAATGACGATTGATTTCCCATAATGCTTCCTCGGGTACAATTTCCTGAATAGCGGGGAATAGATGTTGCTCCTCATAGCGGATATGCATACTGAGCAGCGCCGAAAGCTTTTGACTTTCTCCAGCCAGCGCTGTTTCTTGTTCAATGTTTTTTCTCAACTGACTTACGGCTTGTTGGATATCGACATGTTGTTTTAAGGTTTCAATGATTTCTTGGCAGTCTCGCAATGAATACTGAGAGAAAACGGGTAGGAGAATCTCCTCTTCTTGACGAAAATGAGTTTGAAGGTCGGTATCCCAGTACGCGATAAAATGAGTGGCAATCCGATGAAGTGATGTTATATCGGAACCGAAAGAGGCAATGCGCAGATTTTTTGCCTGGACAAGAGCGTGATGATGATCATGAGACAAAGGATAAAGACTCTTATGACGTTTCATGGAAGTTCATTCATAACATGGATTATTGTTCAGCATATCAATGTTGGAGGAATACGTGCGCAAAAATGAATTAGTAAGATAATGAAATATATAAAATTAATTGATATATCAGCATTATTGAAATTACGTATTTGTACGTATTTACTCGCTTTCTCATTTTAGATTAACTAATAATTATAAGTTCAGGGAAATTTAAGTAGCTTTAAAGTGATTTTTCATCTGGATTATCTAATCAAGATGGTTAAACAATGAGCTATGGCGATATTATTGGAAGTTTGTTGAAAGTGATGACAAATAAAGGGGGTGTTCAAGATTTAAACATATATCCAATTCTCCTTAACTTGCAAATGAGTGTAGGAGGTCAATTAAAAAATTTCTTCATTCTAAGCAAGCGAGGCTCCTGGCGATAATTTTGGGAATAATGGTAATGACTTATGCAAATAAGCATATTTTTGGAGCGCGCTGCAGCCCTGTGATGATGGCGAGGGACTTGTTGTATGATATGAATTTAGTTGCTAATTTTCCGATTATATGATTCCTCAAGTAGCGGGTGCAGTCGTTGCGGCAGGTACTGCGCAATTTCTGGCGAGTTCGGCAACTGTAGGGGATACACTCGATGTAACGAAATTATTCATTGCTGAATTTTTGTTTGCCTTTGCATTGGTTTATGTAATTTTGAATGCCGTGAGCGCGAAGGGCACAAGTAGTAATTCTTTTTATAGTTTTGCTATTGGTTTTATGCTGATGACCGGCACATTCTCTGTGGCGGGAATGTCAAACGGTATTTTCAATGCTGACGTAGTAACTAATACTCCGTTAATAAACCTGATGAGTTGGAGCAGTATCGGGGTTCATTTGATTGTTGATTTAACGGGTGGGATATTGGCAGTATTGGTTTTCATTGTGTTAAATCAGGATGACACATAGAATAAATTTGCAGGAGAGTGTTGTACAAGCTACCTATCACTACTCTGTATGCTAATTCTAAGGAAAAGCTTATTTAGTTGACTTCTTCCCAACACAGTAAAGCCTGATACCAAGAAATGAGACCTTTGCAAAAGTCCCTATTTTCTGAGGGAAGTCTGTAATTTCATATTTTTCATAAACAACTGGACAATATTTTTGCGAATTACTTCCAATTCTTCCGGGAAATGATTGCTTTAGCGCATTTTATTTGTTCAAAAGGCACATTTCTCCTGTGAGAGTCGTGAAAATAGGCTATCGACATACAATTTTGGTAGTCTTTTCAGGT
>NZ_FNPJ01000071.1 GCF_900107265.1 Nitrosomonas sp. Nm33
AACACTACAAAGATTCATTTGGCAGTTGATGGTTGTGGTTTACCAGTTGAGTTTGAGATTACTGGTGGAGAAGTGAATGATTGTTCTGTAGCACCACAGCTGATTGCCAAGTTACCTGATGCACAAGCGATTGTAGCGGATAAGGGCTATGACAGTGAGTGTATACGTGAGCAGATAATAAAGAAGGGAGCCAGGGCTGTGATTCCAGGAAAGCGCAATTCGTTGAAGGGTAACGCAGATATGGATTGGGGCTTGTATAGATATCGACACTTGGTGGAAAACGCTTTTGCCCGACTAAAACAGTATCGGGCAGTGGCAACACGATACGACAAACTAAAGAGAAATTATGAAAGTATGGTTGCCATGGCATGCGGGTATCTGTGGCTACCTGTGTGAAATGTCAACAGACCCTAAGAAACTCAGATTAACGTTGGACTGGGGATTCTTCTGGCGAGAAAGCCCTCATGATGCACTCTATTCGATCGCAACTTTGCCCATTCGCTCAGTTTAGCCTAATCAGGAGCAGTTCTCAGGCAGCTCCCCTGCAGTGACAGTGACCTGGGATCTCATGCGGCACGTGACTATGCTGGCCAGCTATGTGCACTTTTTTCCAGGACTCTTCTTCGATACCAGTCCAGGAAATAGCTCGGTCGATTTCTTCACGACCTGGCTTACCTATAAGTTCTAATTCTGCGATTCAGATTCCTTGATCATTCTTTTTCAGTTATTCTAGTGTCCAGATCATGATTCATATCATTCATCTGTCTCTGAGCCTGAGGGAGAATCACTTATGAAAAAAATCCTTTTATCGACAACCTGAAACGCAGAATTTTTATGCAGCGCAGCATGCTGCTGGGGACAGGCTTGCTGACGGAGTGCTATCTCAATCTGTTTTCAAAGGAGGTCCATGCTATGGCAAATAGTGAACCTGATGTGATTTTTTACAACGGCAAGATTACCACACTGGACGAGAACCACCCTGAAGTAATGGCGATTGCGTTGACAGGCGGATTTGTGTCAGCCATTGGCTCGGATAAGGAGATCCATGCGCTGGCATTTTGTATGCGACCTTGGCTAAGGGACCCAAGTTGCCGATGAGCGACCAGATCAATTCAACACGCCATTTCATGCGTGAATTGAACCGCCTGGGTGTGACGAGCTGCATTGACGCGGGTGGTGGCTATCAGAACTACCCGGAGGATTACGAAGTCATTGAGAAACTGCATGAAGACGGGCAGATGACAGTACGCATTGCCTATAATTTATTCACACAGAATAAGAGCGACGAACTGGCGGACTTCAAAAAATGGGTAGGAATGGTCAAGCCCTATAGCGGCGATGAGTATCTGCGCCATAATGGCGCGGGTGAAATACTGGTATTTTCAGCTGCCGATTTTGAAGATTTCCTGCAACCACGCCCTGATATGGCAGCCAATATGGAAAAAGAACTGGGCGAGGTCGTGCGCTTCCTGGTGGAAAATCGCTGGCCATTCCGTTTGCATGCGACCTATGACGAAACCATCGGCCGCGCTCTGGATGTTTTCGAAACGATCAACCGGGACACCCTATTTGGTGATATACGCTGGTTCTTCGATCATGCCGAAACCGTTAGTGAAAAAAATCTGGAACGTATTCAACGTTTGAATGGCGGCGTTGCTGTGCAGCACCGCATAGCTTTTCAAGGTGAGTATTTTGTTGATCGTTA
The DNA here is from genome assembly GCF_900107265.1 of Nitrosomonas sp. Nm33. Taxonomy (GTDB): domain Bacteria; phylum Pseudomonadota; class Gammaproteobacteria; order Burkholderiales; family Nitrosomonadaceae; genus Nitrosomonas. The sequence goes on from NZ_FNPJ01000071.1 coordinate 1,706, forward strand.
CGGCAAGCTTGCCGCAGAGCACAGCCCACCCATCCGCAAAATGCTCGTTATGGGCATCCGAGTGGGTGGCGGGACCGATGCGACGCGCATTGCCAGCTATAACCCCTGGGTATCGCTCTACTGGCTGGTGACCGGCAAGACGGTCGGCGGCCTGCCGCTTTATGGCGATGCCAACCGGCTGGAGCGCGAAGAAGCCCTGCGTCTTTGGACACTGGGCAGTGCCTATAAATTTAATGAGGAAAAGGTCAAGGGTGCTTTGATGCCTGGCAGATATGCCGATTTCGCAGTGCTGTCACATGATTTTATGACGGTGCCGGAGGAAGCCATCAAGGACATCACCGCTGTCATGACCGTGGTGGGCGGTAAAATCGTCTATGCCGATGCGGAATTCAAGTCGCATGACATGCCTTTACCACCGGTCAGCCCCGACTGGTCACCAGTGCGCCATTTTGGTGGCTATCAGCAGGCTAATGCCAGTTCTGCGTCTGTCATCGCCAGCGCTTCCATGGCGTTAGGGTGTCGTCATGATCACCTGCATGGACATGACGGCAAGTTGTCCTACTGGCTGGGCCTTAGAGGACAACAGGGGCAACAGAAGAGACCCAGCTTTAACCATCCGTGGGCTATCGGCTGCGGCTGCTTTGCCTATTGATCATGCCAGGAGGAGGGGGAATGGGTGGATCGGCATTTTCTCCATTCAAACATCGCGTTTTCACGGTGTTGTGGACAGCGACGCTGATCTCGAATATCGGCACCTGGATGTTCAATGTCACTTCCGGCTGGGTGATGACAGAGCTGTCGCCATCACCTTTGATGGTGTCGATGGTGCAGGCGGCAACAGCCTTGCCAATCTTCCTGTTTGCGCTTCCTGCAGGGGCACTGGGCGATCTCTTTGATCGCCGCAAGTTGTTGCTATGGTCACAGATTATGCTGGCAGTGGTGCTTTTTCTTTTTGCCGGCCTGCTATGGAAAGACGGTGTCAATGCCTGGGTCTTGCTGTTGTTCACTTTCATAACCGGTGCGGGATCGGCTTTCGCTACACCCGCATGGCAGGCGATCATTCCGCGCCTTGTGCCACGGGATGCACTGGCTCCCGCCATCGCCTTGAATGGGGTAAGTGTCAATGCCGCCCGTGCTATCGGCCCTGCATTGGGTGGTTTTATTATAGCGGCGGCAGGTGCTGTAGCGACGGTGCTGCTTGATGCCGTCTCCTATCTTGCTGTGGTGGCAGCATTGGTATGGTGGCATGCCGCCGCGACGCAAACCGATGCGCTGCCGCGAGAGCGCTTGGCCGGCGCCATGCGCGCAGGTGTTCGTTTTGCGCTGCATAGCACGCCGCTGCGCCATACCTTGATTCGCGCTCTGGCCTTTTTCATTTGCGCTTCTGCTTACTGGGCATTGCTGCCCTTGGTGGCAAAAGATATGTTCCAGGGCGGCCCCAGTTTTTATGGCATTTTGCTGACTGCGCTGGGAATTGGCGCAGTGGCAGGCGCATTCCTGCTGCCGGTGATGAAAAAACATGTGAGTGCGGATAAGAGCATGATGCTGGCGACGGCAGGAACAGCACTGTGCTTGCTGATGTTCGCCTATGGTGAATACACAGGCATCGGTATTGCCGCCGGATTGATAGGCGGCGTGTCATGGATCATAGCAGTGGCATCGTTGAACGTTTCAGCGCAGGTGGCGCTACCAGATTGGGTGCGCGCGCGTGGCCTGGCCATTTTTCAGATGGTGCTTTTTGGCGCGATGACAGCTGGTTCGCTGGGTTGGGGGCAGGCAGCAGCCGTTGCCGGTTTGTCGCTGGCCCTAACAGTGTCAGGATTGCTGGCCCTTTTTCTGATTCCTATCACAGTGCGGTTCAAGCTTAATCTGGGCGAATATCATGATCATACACCGTCTGGTCATTGGACCGAACCTGCTGTGAGCACGTTCGTTTCACACGATCATGGGCCCGTTCTGATCACGCTGGAATATCGTATCGACGATGCGGATCGCGATGCGTTTAGCTTGTTGATGCGGGAGCTGGGGATCATCCGCCGCCGCGACGGTGCTATTCAGTGGGGATTTTTTGAGGATGTCGAGGATCATGGACGATTTATCGAGATGTTCACGGTTGAATCCTGGCTTGCGCATTTGCGCCAGCATGCCCGTGTATCCGCCGCCGACAAAATCCTGCAAGATAAAATCGTTGCCTTGCACCGTGGCGCAACGCCACCGCGCGTGACGCACGCTGTAACGCCACTTGCAGGCAAACATTTGCAGGCAATTCCCAAAAACCATCGTGATTGATGAAAGAAAAGCGAGCTATCTGATAGGACTCAGGCATTGATTGCTTATTGTTTTCTAATCAGATAAACCATGTAAAGAGGTGGTGAGGAAAACGATTCTAGGTATTTATGATGCGCCTTCTCTCCATTGGGTAGGCGACAGCTTCCCGGTGCGATCACTGTTTTCTTATCGTAATCATGGAAAATTACTGAGTCCGTTTTTATTGCTGGATTATGCAGGTCCAATTGATTTTACGCCAGCCGCGCGGCATGAGCCGGGTTATGATCGAAAAAACCTTTGGTGAAGACCTCGAATCTGTGCAGATGCTCAATCGCCTGTTGCATCAATCTTTCTGGTGGAACGTGAATTTATTTCCACTTACTCAGCGGGAAGCTGGGGGCTAGCAGAAGCCAATCGCCTGTTTGACAGCGATGACTAGATCTGGCGCAACGAGTCGTGAGTCTCCCAAAACACCACTTGCACTGCAGCTAAAAAGAGTAATAGACGTTCCTTTTATTACTACAAAAAGACCAGCTTATTCCATTTGCAAATTAAACATGATACGAAGGCGAGCCGCAGCAGGTATAAATAATACGGCAAGGAGAAGCCGACAAAGTCAGGTTTAATTTAGAAATAGAATTACTTCACTCCCACTTTATCTGGGCGAATCAATCACGTAATAACCAAATGGCATAGTTTTTTTGGTATACCTGCTACTGAGAAATAAAAATTGTATGCATATGCATTATTGTCTATCTATTTATTATTTCTTAACATGATCTGGCAATAAAAGCTGGATTGGTTTGATCAGTTTTGCTTTTGATCTATTTCTGATGCCGATCTGCTTCGTTGATTGTTTCCTTTTACTTGCTGATCCGATCACTAAGGAAGAAAACGATATCTGAAATTCGATCGAAAGAAATGCAAAACTGATTTTGGTGATATATCTAAAAATACAGGACTTATTATCCTGATATCAAAATATAAGGAATAAAGACATGAAAAATCGTTTGCTTAGTCCACTATCATCTGTAATCCTATTTTTGAGCGCTTTCTTGGTTGGTATAATGCTATCTGTGCTAGCTGTGGCCCAGGTAGCTCCACCTATGGCCCCTGCGCAACCTGCGGCTCCCGCGCAACCTCAACCTAGTGCCCCCGGGATGGCTCCAGCGGTACTTAATATCTTGGAGTTCCAGACGATGGCTGCTGTTCCCAGGCCTTTCACAGGTCCAATGCACGCGATCCGCGGTGTGCCTGGTGGTGGATTACCCTGGGTTATAGCTACAGCCACCGGTAAATTGACAACTACTGGCAGACTTGAGATTACAGTTACCGGGCTGGTACTTGACCCGACTGATCAAGCAGTCATGCAAGCTGGCACTGGCGGTACAAACCCCATTCCAAATTTCGTAGCCATTGTGAGTTGCATGACTAAGGATGCCATGGGTAACGCAGAAATGGTTAATATGATGACTGTTCCCTTCCCAGCCACTGCAGCCGGAAATGCAAAAATCGAAGCACAGGTTGAGTTGCCTAAACCTTGTATCGCACCAATCATTTTTGTGGGTAACCCCGAACCTGCTCCTACTGGTGCCTGGTTCGCTACAACGGGTCATTAATCAGACTCAGTTAGTTACACAAAAAGCGGGTGGAGGAGTCCACTCGCTTTTTTTATGCGACCTTCGCTAAAAGGAATTGGATCTGAAATAGTTGCGTTTTGTATTGCAAGTGCCTGGAGGCCTGCAGTACTCTTGCCTTTGACGTGACAGATGATTGTTCTGCTGTACATTGATCTTATCCAAATACCGAACAAACAATGCAGGAGATGACTATGAAAACTATTTTGAGTGTTTATGATGCGCCTCCTCTCCATTGGGTAGGCGACGGTTTCCCGGTACGATCGCTGTTTTCTTATCGTAACCATGGAAAATTACTGAGTCCGTTTTTGCTGCTGGATTATGCAGGTCCAATTGATCTTGCGCCTGCCGAGCAGGCGCGTGGGGTAGGGCAACATCCACACCGTGGTTTTGAAACAGTCACCATTGTTTACCATGGTGAAGTGGCGCATCGGGATTCAACCGGCCAGGGTGGGTTGATTGGCCCTGGCGATGTGCAATGGATGACTGCGGGCTCGGGTATTCTGCACGAAGAATTTCACTCCGAGTCATTTACACGTGCGGGTGGCCGGCTGGAGATGGTGCAGCTCTGGGTCAATCTGCCTGCCAAGGACAAAATGACTGCACCGCACTATCAGACGCTCCTCAAAACAGACATTCCAGTGGTTATGCTACCTGAGGAGGCAGGTATTGTGCGCGTGATTGCCGGCAACTACCAAGGTCATGCAGGGCCTGCACGCACGTTTACACCCATGAATGTTTGGGACTTGCGCTTGCACCACGGAAAGTCAGCCGAGTTATCGTTACCCGAGGGCTGGAGTGCAGCACTCATCGTTTTGCATGGAGCAGTATTGGTCAACGGGGAAACGCAAGTAAAAGCAGCGCAAATGGTATCGCTCGATCGCAGTGGTGAAACGCTATCGATTAGCAGCATCCAGGAGAATGTGGTGGCGCTTCTGCTCAGTGGTGAACCGATTGATGAACCGGTTGTTGGACAAGGTCCTTTCGTTATGAATAGCCAGGCTGAAATCGATCAGGCGATCGCAGATTTTAATAGCGGACATTTCGGGCAGTTACCCCATTAGGCTTTTCCCTCTCAGTCAGTTAGCTGAGAGGGTTATTCACTGGGATAATTTAATTGGAAGGAGATATGACAATGAATATACCACTCAATTTCGATGGAAGAATACCAACGATCGATCCGAGCGATGCGGCAATGTTACTGATTGACCATCAAAGCGGTTTGTTTCAGATTGTCAAAGATATTCCCCTTCTTGAGCTACGAGCTAATGTAACCGCTCTAGCCAAGGCAGCAACTGCGGAGAAAATTCCCGTCATCACCTCAGCATCGGTTCCGCAAGGCCCAAACGGACCACTTATTCCAGAAGTTCATCAGTTTGCGCCGCATGCCCAATACATTGCTCGCCGCAGTGAGGTCAATGTGTGGGATAACTCTGATTTTGTTGCTGCAGTAAAAGCAACCAAACGCAAAACACTAATCATAGCGGGCACCCTGACAAGCGTTTGCCTGGCATTTCCCTGTTTCAGCGCGGTTCATGAGGGATATAGGGTTTTCGCGGTAATCGATGCCTCAGGTAGCGTGTCTCAAATGGCAACGGATGTGACGGTCGCTCGTTTAACCCAGGCAGGCGTAGTGCCGATCGATACCATGGCGGTGCTGGCAGAATTACAAAAATCATGGAGTCGACCAAATGCCATGGAGTGGGCTCAAGTTTACTCAGGCGCTATGCCCCCCATTATCAGCTATTGATCGAGAGTTACCAGAAAGCGCAACAAGTCGCCAGAGAGGGTGAATTAATGGATTCTCAGCGTTGATACTGTCTTCTTTTATACATTATAAGGAGGAATAAAATGAGTAATACTTATTATTGCCTCGATAAAAACAATGCGCTCGTCGCACTGGTCGATCATCAGGCCGGGTTGCTGTCATTGGTACCTGATTTCGAGCCGGATAGATTCAAGAATAACGTATTGGCTTTAGCTGATTTAGCCAAGTATTTTAAATTACCAACCATACTAACCACCAGTTTTGAGGATGGCCCAAATGGCCCGCTGGTGCCGGAATTAAAACAAACCTTTCCGGATGCGCCCTACATCGCACGCCCTGGATAAATTAATGCATGGGATAACGAAGATTTTGTTAAAGCGGTCAGACAAACGGGTAGAAAATAGTTGATTATCGCTGGCGTCGTGACTGAAGTTTGTGTGGCATTTCCTGTGCTTTCTGCTTTGGAAGAGGGATTTGAGGTATTTGTGGCGACGGATGCCTCAGGTACTTTCAATGAGGTGACGCGCGAGGCAGCGTGGAGCCGCATGGCAGCAGCAGGCGCCCAGTTGATGAGCTGGTTTGGGGTGGCTTGTGAGCTGCACCGTGACTGGCGAAATGACATAGATGGTCTCGGCACCCTGTTTTCTAATCATATTCCCGATTACCGTAATCTTTTCACCGCTTATACTGCAATCACAAGGCGAATAAGTGAATGAATTGAGCATAGCTTCGAACCGTGGCTGAGTAAGGGTTCAGCCGCAAAGGTTATTTTTTCTGAAATTCAGTCGTGAAGGGCTCTCTTTCTCACGCTGAAGGATTATCCTAAAAATCGCTGTTAGGATCATTAGCATATTAACGAAGGAGAATCATGGTGAGATCAAATGAAATCAATGTGCTGGGTATTTCTGGTAGCTTGCGGCAAGGCTCTTATAATACCGCAGCCCTGCGAGAGGCAGTGCATCTTGCGCCTGCGCAGATGCATATTGCCATAGCGGATATCACGGAAATCCCGCTGTATAACGAAGATGTCTACGCTAAGGGATTCCCCTCGCCAGTGGAGCGCTTGCGTGAGCAAATTCGAGTAGCTGATGCACTGCTTTTTGTGACACCGGAATATAACTACTCCATGTCCGGTGTGCTCAAAAATGTAATTGATTGGGTCTCGCGTCCACCCGAACAGCCTTTTTCTGGTAAGCCTGCTGCGGTAATGGGCGCCAGCCCCGGCCGTTTCGGCACGGCACGCGCTCAATATCATTTGCGTCAAACTGTAGTATACCTGGATGTGCGATTGCTTAACCGGCCAGAGGTGATGATTGGCAATGCACAGAATGTTTTTGATCAGAATGGCAGATTAATTGACGAAGCAACGCGCGAGCATATCCGGGGATTACTCAAGGCGCTTCACGAATGGGCGCTCACGCTGAAGCGGTAATTTTGCGCTTTAAGCAGGGAGATTTTACTAAACATTTTTTACAAGGCAATTCAGGTGCATTCAGCGGCTTGTTACTCTGGAGGTAAGTAGCAGTCCGGTGCTCAGAATGTGCGCAATCAGCCGAGAAATCTAAGTTCAAGGCGGGGACGGCAGTTCGGCGTCGGGAATGTAGCCATACCACCAGTTATTTATGCCGGATAGCTGCTGCCTGATGTCCGCTCGCTCAATCTCGGAAAAACTTTAATTTTTGCCAAGCAAGATACTTGCTATAATATTCGTATAAAATTGAGGAAAAGATAGCGCCCGTAGCTCAGTTGGATAGAGTACTTGGCTTCGAACCAAGTGGTCGTGGGTTCGAATCCTGCCGGGCGCGCCATTCTTTTAAAAGTAGTCATTATTGAATCGATTCATTAGCAGTTTAGTAAAAAGGTGCTTATTTCTCCTATAGACTAATAGGATCGTTTGCTAACCTGAGTCATTCACGCTTTCCTGTTCTTTTTCCGGCCTGATTTCAGCCACTAATTGCGCGTATGCCTAAGCTTTCCTTTATCATGGCGATGGAATCCGAGGCACAGGGTTTGATCGATGCTTTGGGATTGAGACCATTTGTTCCACAGCCGTTTTATAAACGTCTGCCGCTGAAGTTCTACCGAGGCATTTATCAAGATCACTCAACATGTTCCTTTGAACTTACTATTACCATTCCAGGAAAGGATCCTCGCTATCAAGTCGATAGCATCGGCACAGAGCCAGCAGCGGTCGCTGCATTTGCAACTGTAAGGGAATTTCAGCCCGATATTTTGGTGAGCGCCGGTACAGCCGGTAGTTTTGCTAAACATGGAGCCTTCATAGGAAGGGTTTATTTAAGCGACTCAGCCTTTTACTTTCATGACCATCGCATTCCACTTCCCGGGTGGGATAAATTCGGGGAAGGCGCTTATCCGTCACTTGATGTTAGCTATTTGGCACGTGAGCTTAGTCTTCCGCTCGGCAATATTTCTAGCGGCAACTCACTTGATTTTATTGATCAGGATCTGGCGGCGATCGCAGCTCATGGCGCGATTCTTAAGGAAATGGAAGCTACTGCCGTCGCTTGGGTGGGGTATATCACTGACACGCCTATGTTCGCCATCAAGTCAGTAACCAATCTTATCGACATTCATCCCGATTCGCCGAGCGAGTTCGAGAAAAACTTTACTACGGCTGTTACCAGTCTGACTGAGAAGACTTTGGCGATTATCGACGCGTTCGCGCGTAACTGGCAAGGATTTACCCGGGCAACGCTGTTACAAGATATCGATTCAAACAGTTAAACCTAAAAGCGGCTTTTATATTAAAGGAACATTTTCTATGAATCGTCATTCGTTTCAGGCTGGTGACTACCCTAAAAATGGATTTATCCTTTAGAAAACAGTTATCAATTATAGGCGCTACATTAATTTGGCGTAGTGGAGTTTTAAAAATCTACTGCATCCTGGGTATCTTACTTGCGCTAACGGGCGCAGCAACCGCCCAGGTTGGCTTTGTCGACCATGAAGCGCAAGTTCGGCAGGTCTTCGTTCTGATCGACAAGCGTCTTGAGCTGATGCAAGCGGTCGCCGCATGGAAATATCTGCACCACGTTCCAGTTCTTGATGTTGCTCGTGAACACTCTGTGCTCGAGGCGGTTGTAGTGCAGGCACAGACACTCGGTATTTCCGCCGAACCAGCACGGGAGCTGTTTGCTTTGCAGATGCGACTTGCGCGTGAAATGCAACAGCGGTTCATCGATCAGTGGCGCACTGCAAATGTTGCATCCCCGCTAGCTTCGCGCGATCTGAGTACTGAGCTGCGTCCGCAATTGAATGAGATAAGCGCTCGATTGATGCAGGCCATTTATCTTGCGATGCCCGAATTTCAGCGAAAGGATTTCCATACCTATTATGCGAGATCAGCGGGCAGCATTACAGGGCGAGGTGTAGATGAACGGGATATAAGCGCGCTGTTTGATGTGCTCTCGCGATTGCGACTGTCGCCGGTTCCGGTGCTGAAGCGAATTGCAGCGAGCAGGATACTGCGAATTGGCACGACAGGTGACTATGCGCCTTTTACACTGGAGTCAAAGGGAGCGCTTATTGGTGCTGACGTCGCTTCAGCAATTTCGCTTGCGGCTTTTCTTGGTGCCGAGCCTCAATTCATTCGAACGAGCTGGCTTACGTTGATGACTGATTATCAGGACGACCGCTTCGATCTAGCGATCGGAGGAATCAGTGTCACTGCTGAACGGGCCGCAATCGGGATGTTTTCTATACCGTATCATCGGGGCGGCAAAACACCAATCGTGCGATGTGGAACTGAGGCGCAATTTGATTTACTGAGCGAGATCAATCAAGCGAGTGTGCGTGTGATCGTAAATCCCGGTGGGACAAACGAGCGCTTTGTTCGAGATCACTTGCACAATGTGCAGCCTATTTTGCACGCCGATAATCGGACAATATTTGAGGAAATCGCTACCGGCCGAGCAGATGTGATGGTGACTGACGATGTGGAGGTGAATTTGCAGACACTGCGCGATCCCAGGCTGTGCCGAGCGACCGCTGAGATCTTCACTCAGAATGATAAGGCGCTTTTACTGGCACGCGATCCAGACTTGATTGCAAAGGTGAATGCCTGGCTGAGCGCAGAACTGGAAAGTGGTAAAGTTATCCAGCGACTTGAGGCCGCTTTTGCTTCCGAAAACTCATCAACTATCAAGCATTGAGCAGATTGATTCTATCCGGGAACTTGATTTTTAATCTGAATCCTTTTTATGAATTCAGATTAGAAACCACCTAAGAAAGCATATCCTCCTTGGTGGTTTCTTCGTGATCAAATGGGTGATGCCATAATATGCTTATGGCTTTAAAAACTCTTCTTCTTTCTTTGCTTCATTTCCTTCTGCTGGTTTTTCATTGCCTCCATCATCGGCCAATTTGCTGCCGACATAGCTTCCAACTGCGCCACCTACTAAAGCTGGCATCATTGATTGAAGTAATGATGGATTTCCAGCTGGTGCGCTAGGTGTCGCTGCGCTAGGTGTCGCTGCGGTAGGTGTTGCTGCGCTAGGTGTTGCTGCACTAGGTGCGGCTGCACTAGATGTTGGTGCTGATGTAGATGCGCTTGAACTGGTTGCTGGTGAGGGCGCAGATTTGCTAGGCGCGGTATCCTGCGTTTGAGCTGATGCCGAAGAATTCGGTGTATTAGTGCTCTTTTGTTGTGCGGGAGCAGATTGAGAAGTGCTTTGCTTGGAGCTGAATGCACCTTTTGATACGTTGCCCTTGCTTTTTTTTGCATAAAGGTTACTTGCAAACATCATAGAAACTAAAATGGCAAAAAGTAATTTTTTCATTGTAAATGCTCTTTTCATTAAAATAGCGTTCAAATATTAGATGCAAATTAGTAAACGTTGGCTGGTTTAAAATATAAAAATCTCTAAATATTACTTAGACTTAGGGTTTGGTAATTTGTTGATATCTGAATTTTGATATTAGCAAATGCTAATAAATATACCAACAATTTACTGGCAGTTATTATTAGTTAATGGATTATCATATAAAATAATTAACTAATCCTTGAATATTAAGGGGTTATAGAATATTTTGAGTTTCTTTGAATGTTAAGCTGGTGCTGGAACCATAACCGCAAAATATCACAAAAACATTCTAACATAATGATTCTTATTCTTCGGGCTTTAAGAATACCGTCAATTTTTCTTGCTAGATATCAATAAGTACTTTTTTACTTTTCCTAAGAATATTTAGGAAAGAAAGGTTAGGCGCGCGCCGATTAAATCATTAGATTTAGGGTTACTCCGTAAATGAAACAGTATCCTGTGCCTATCTGCATAATTGTCTAGGAGTACGAACATAGCTCCTAGAGAATAAAGAAAGCTTCCTGGATATCAGATACTTGGTTTATTTTTAATAAACTGATCAGCAATCATCCCACTCATCGCAATCGTCCCAATCTTCAACCCAATAGGGTGTTTTTGTAAATGACAAACTTGGTAATGCTATCAGGGTTAATTCTGTTAAGATTTTCATAAATTTCATATCCTATTTTCTTTTTGTTGATGATTACAAGATACACACCATTTATTTAATAGCAGATGAGCAAAATTTCACGCTCTTTCTTCTGTATCTAGATACAATCTTTATTTTATAAAGTTTCCACATATAAAATAGAAATTATTAATACAAGCCAATGTTACTTTCATAATTTTGAAAGCTATCCGTAAAAATACTCATGCTCGCGATATAGACATCCGCTTGGTGAAATATCCGGCTTAATAGCCCGACAACATAAGACCAACATTTCCTGTATTAACTCCTAAGAAAAAGTTACCCGGTGCTGGACGGTAATAGCCGCCACCGTATACGGGTGGATAAGAGGGTTGGTTATAATAAATATTTTGTGTGTTGTGATGATGATGGTCATGATGGTGGTGGCGATGATGGTCATGATGATGGTGGCGATGATGGTCATGATGGTGGTGGCGATGATGGTCATGATGATGGTGGCGATGATGGTCATGATGATGGTGGCGATGATGGTCATGATGATGGTGGCGATGATGGCCTCGTCCTGCTTCAACCACCATTGGAGTCGCTAAAGTAACGCTTAACAACATTGCAGATAATAATTTCACTGACGAGTTCATTTTAGTTCTTGTTTTCATGTTATACCTCCTTGATTTTTTTATTGATCAGAATTTCTTCTGTTGGTGATAACTTTATACTGGAGATCATGAATACAAGCTGAACAATCTGAAAAGAATAAAGCAAAGAGGAAGAAAAGAAGAATAGCTATTCAATTCCCTTTATAAAAGAATCGTTCTAATAAAATTGTTGAGTTCTGGAGACGATACCGGATTAGATATTAAAAAATGCAACGTTGCATCACTCTTGAGTAAATTGTTGCAATAACCCACCTCGCGCGGGTTTTTTAATTTCTGTGGGTTCAACCTAAAAACCGTTTTTAGGTTCAATTCTCTACCCCTTGGGGCGAAAGCTGGTTGAAAACCAGAAGATTGGAAAGAGCAGTTAATTTTTGATGCACGACTGATGCACCAGAATTTTTATATTGCGGATAATTTTTTATAAATCATTGACTTGTGGTGCCGGAGCCGTAACCGAAAAGTATTTAAAAGTAATTGATATTAAATAATATATATTTTCAATTTTTGAAAAATACCGTCAAAAGTACCGTCAAAAATTTTTACTGGGTAATAAATAAGCATTCTTTAACTATTATTGATTGGAGAATGCAGCATGGAAAACACAGCAACACCCGCTAATGAATCAACCGATAAGCCAATGACTGACTCTACCAAATTTGCAACAATCTCGGGGTTTGAAAGTTTAGGCTTTAAGAAGTCTGATTAATTTCTTTGGCTTTAGTGGTATAAATTCAAAAATAAAAAATAATTTTTTATGACAAATAGTTTTGTTCTAATTGCCTCTTGTTGATATATTTGCAATTTTTTCTTCTATACGTTAAACAGGGAAAATTGCTTATGGATCTTATAGACCAAGTCAGAGAATTGGCATTGCGAATAACCAAAGTAAAAGATTCAATACAAACCGAAGAAGCAACAAAAAACGCTATGGTAATGCCTTTTATACAGATATTAGGCTATAACGTTTTTGATCCCTTAGAAGTAACTCCCGAGCTAAATGCAGATGTTGGCATCAAAAAAGGAGAGAAAGTTGATTATGCGATTTTAATGGACTCAGAACCAATCATCTTGTTTGAATGCAAGAAGAGTGGAGGCGATCTCAACATAAATCACGCATCTCAGCTATTTCGCTATTTCCATGTTACTAAAGCCAGATTCGCCGTCCTAACTAACGGTATCTCTTATCGATTCTTTACCGATCTCGAACAACCTAACAAAATGGATGAAATGCCATTTTTTGAATTTAATATTCTTGATTTTAAAGACCAGCAAGTAGAAGAATTAAAGAAATTCACCAAAAGTGCTTTCAATGTTGAGCAGATACTGAATACCGCTAGCGATCTAAAATACACAAGAGCAATACGCAATATCTTGGCAGACTGGATGACAAGCCCATCAGAAGATTTTGTCAAAATATTATGCAGCGAAGTTATTAACGGTAAACGATTTACTCCGACTGTTAAAGAACAATTTACCCAGATAACAAAAAGCGCATTTAATCAGCTCATTAGCGAGAAGATAAATGAACGGTTAAAAATGGCTATGGAGCCATCTACCGAAATCAAAATTGATAGTTCGGATGGAGACGAAATAGTAACTACAGATGTGGAAATGGAAGGTTTCCGTATTATTCGCGCAATACTTCGAGAAAGTGTTGACCCTAAGAGGGTAACCATGAGGGACGCAAAAAGCTATTGCGCCATCTTTCTTGATGACACCAATCGCAAACCTATTTGCAGACTTAGATTTAATAACCCTTCAAAAATGACGCTTGGATTATTTAGTGAAAAAGATGAAAAAATTGAGCCAATAAACGATCTCTCTGATATCTACAAATAACGTGAGTTCGACATAAGAAAAGAAGTAAAAGGAATCTGAATTCCTTATGATGAAGCGAATTTGGAAAAGAGTTTCATCATTAGAGGAGTCAGA
>NZ_FNPJ01000163.1 GCF_900107265.1 Nitrosomonas sp. Nm33
CCTAAATTCCTCTTTTAACTCGAGCCAGGAGCCAAGTGAAGGGATGGTGAATCGGGAACTGGAGGATTTTCTGGTCTGGCAGCGAAGATTTTGTTGACGATATAGCGTACCAATGCAGGCCAACGTTCCACTTTTAGCAACTGAGGCGCATTTGCCAAAATGAAATCAAGGCCCTTACGGATACTGCTGATCATCGTTTTGATTTGATCACTGGCCTCGTGAGTTAATGTAAGCAATAATCGAGATTGACCTGCATGTCGAGCCAGGCGAGCAACACCATTTAGTAGCAAAGGGCGACTAGTAATCGCTTCCATGCGCGTTTTGGGGTGGGCCAGACGAACATACCAACTCCACCAATTGTAGATCAGCGCGACTGCCCGCGCTGAGAGATTGCAGCGTTCCAGGTCATGAGTGGTATACCCACCCCAGCCCCATTGATTTTTCAGCTCATCGAAGCCATTCTCGCAATCTGCCCGGTCCCGATACAATTGACCAAGGGCTTCCAGTGAATAATCAGCATTGGTCACCAGCACGGCATATTCCCACACTTTGATCTTATCTGAATGATCAACGAAGTGCAGGGTTCCCTGTTGGGCGCCAGCGTTCATTTCGGCCGCCAGATTGTCTTTGACCTGACGTCGTAGCACTACTATCCGTCGGGCGCGACTCCAGCCTGCCAGCTGGAGCTTGTCCTCCACTGCATCAAAACCTTGCCCCACATGCTGCCACTGATTTTGCTGCCATTTCCGCTCGATCAAGCGTTTAATCCCGGCAGTCTGACGAAGCTTGAACAAATAACGCTGATCAATCGCTTCCATTGTAGCCATTACCCCTTCATTGCCAAAAGCATTGTCACCACGCACCAGAGCAGGACGCTTCTCAGGAGCGAGTCCTTCGATCAGCTGCCGCAGACGGGGCAGGCCATGTTTGGCGGCATGGGATTTACCGCTTTGCACTTCAACATCAAGCACCAGGCGAACATTGCCGATCCAGTAAGTATGCAGGGTGTGGCTTGGTCGTCCTGGTTTCCCGGGATTGTAGCCGATCTCAGCACCTCTTTGACGACCATACAACAGTTTGACGCTGCTATCAGCATCGAGAGTCCAGGCAGTATTCAAGGCCTCACGCGTACTCTCACTGAGCGCCATGTCCATCCAGATCGTACTCTTCATCAGCTGTGCCAGGCAGACAGCGCGTTGTGCATCATCACCACGTTCAGGTAAACCGGGTGCAAGCACACTCAGCGCACGGCGTAAGCTCTCATCGCTGACAAT
>NZ_FNPJ01000146.1 GCF_900107265.1 Nitrosomonas sp. Nm33
GGTATAGCATACCTTCTACTGTCATGCGCAAATTGCGCTTGTTATAAATCGCTTCTTGAAGCAGAATTTTCTCCAGCTTCGACCAGAACTCATCGTTGAGCATCAATCGGGGCATCGCAAACTCGTTTTATCGGTGGTGTGAGAACACCTCAATATTACGAGTTTGCTTCTATTTATGAAATACTTATCTCAAAACGTCAACAGACCCTAACTATTCGAAAAGTTAGCCGCTGCTTGTAAACATTCGCGAAATGACAGTCTTTCAACTTTGTTTCCTCTTAAAATTATGACATGCCCCAAATCATAGTCGCCATATTTTGGGAACTTATCACAGTTGGCTGGACAGCTTATTACACCTGTTAAATGTCCTAAAACGCCAACAACAAATATAATTTTATCGGGAACCGCACTAGTAATTAACGCTACAAATGAGCAGTCAAAAGTGTCGTTAATGCTTTGAAAGATGCTTTGCATATCTGCATCTGAAGCATCAACCAGCTTCGGCCAATACCAACCAGTAGAAGTTATATTGTCAAAAGCTGTTTCGTCATGACACTTACCCAGGTAATTCATTAAAGCACGCAAGTCTTCGACTTTCGCATTTTTAACAAATATATGTTTATATACATAATAGCCTGAAGCCAAAGCCACTTTTGCTGAGAACTTAAGTCTAAGGTTCTTTTCATGTCTAAGACTCAAAGTTAAGCCTTCTGCTTTTATATTCTCAGCGGTTAGAAATTTAAGTCTCTTATGGCTGTAGAGCTGCAACAAGTCATTGTTATCAAATTTGAAAACAATAGATTTATCAGATCTCGATGTGATTTTAGCTTTAGGTGGGTTTACTGTTTTACTTCTGTGTCCTGTGGTCCCATGTCTCTTTCTATTTGTAGCAAGAAACGGACATGCTTTTAACTTTTCGTCTATCTCTTTGTTAGCTCTGACATTAGCAAATTTTGAAACCTTAATGGTAAACCTGTCATGACCTCCTAAAGTGAGTGGGAAAATATGTTCGTCGTTTAAATCAACGTCTGCCACATCGGAATTTGAATATATGCAATAACCCATAAGTTTGTTTATTAATGCCTAGCCTGTGTTAATTCGTGGATCTGCCAGCGCGCAGCGGCGGCAGGGACATCAAATTGAAGGCACTGTTAGGTGCCGTCTGCACGAAAACGAGCATATTCATCAACTTCGTCAAGATATCCTTCCCACCAGTTAATAGCCAGTTCTGCAATGCGTCGTTCACTTTCGCCTTTAAATGGCCCTTGATCAATAATCGACGTCAGCTTCGTTCCCGTACCACGCGTATCCAGCCCATGAGAACGACTGACAATTATCGAAGTAACCATACTAACTTGCGCCCCACTAGAATCATACATCGCGAGATTTAGTGACCGATAGACGCTGTGCTCGTATGATTTTAGGAAACGGTTTCGTTCGGACTCTATAAAAGACCAAAAAATGAGGGGATTTGGCTTGGATGCTTGAAGCTCAGACCACTTTGTGTCAATGGCCAGAGCCATCTGGGGTGACCGAGTCGAGTCAACTTTCGCAAGCACATGACCGACAGCACGAAGAAGTCCCGTGACAGCAAACCAACTTACCCGAAACGACTCTCCTCCCAAGTCGTCTGTGTGATTTCGGATTGCGTATCTGGCATCTTGAAGCACTAAACGCGCGGCATTGGTCATATTCGCACCCAATGTGGAATTAAGGGGCCGCGCAATTTTGCGCGGCCCCGCTTGAGCGAAAGATTATATTCAGCGGAATACATAGTTTGCTGGAACCAAGCAGTAACCAACAATTTGTGGTTGTACATTGAGGTCATATACATATAACCCAAAGCCTTCTTGGCCGATATATGGCTTGTTAAGGCAAGCATATCGTACAGCTATTACAGCTCCTTGAGGAGAAGAATTGTCGCGAGCTTCACATGCGTACCTGAGAGACAAACTGCTCTCTCTTGCAAAAGATACTGATTGTAGGTTGCCGGAGATTCTGAAACCGTTATTAAGAATTGATACCAGATTTTTTTCCGCGGTTCCGTGAAAGAAAATGTGCCCATCATTCTCCATGTCATCTGGGAAAAGACGATACCCATTTTTCTCGGGAGTGCTTGGGAATGGGTATTCTTTAGACTCGTTTGTCAAAAAGGTGTCTACCATTGAATTTGTGGATGACACCCATTATTAAGAAGCGTAGCATAACTTATTGATGGGGGTGTGGCTCAAGGTGTCCGTTGTGGATAATTCCGACTAACTCGGCACTGAAATGCCGCCCCTGTCGTCCGCATCATCC
>NZ_FNPJ01000089.1 GCF_900107265.1 Nitrosomonas sp. Nm33
TGGATGGTGCTTTCGAGGGCGAGCCTAAATTCAAGTATCACGATGAATTCCAGGCAAGTGCCAAAGTAGGTGAAAAAGGAAAAGAGTAAAACTGTTTATTTTTGATAAAATCTCATCAATATCTATCTATGCTGGGGAAATAAAATGATTTCTCCAGCTGGTTTTCTTATAGCCTCTGTTATCTTCTTCCAAAAGAGGATAACAGAGTGTTTACTTTGTACAATATTCCTTGATGCAAATGTAAAGCACAAAGGCTACATGCCCGTCGAAAGTGATGGGCTTTTTTCATCTCCACTAAGGTAGAAAATGCTTCGTTATTTCCCCGCGCCTGATGCTGTTTGTGTCCATAAGAAGCGAGATTACTTCATTGCTGCTCTTACTTTCTTTTGTGTGGCGGTAAGCCTAGTTATTGACGCTCATGCAAATTTGACCATACAAAAACTGCTGGGAGTCATAGCCTGGATATTCTTAATTGGATTATTGGTAGGTGAAAATAAAGAAATAAGAATTCAAGTAGCGCTTGCTGTGGCATTTGCGACTGCAGGTGAGCACTTTGCGTCTGTTTATATGGGGGGATATACCTACAGATTTGAAAATGTGCCCTTATATGTACCTCCAGGACATGGGATGGTTTATTTAACAGCTGTCGCGTTGGCTCGCTCAGGCTTTTTTCTTAAATACGCAAGGAAAATCGCTTCATTCGTTGTAATTGTATGCGGCATCTGGTCGCTTTGGGGAGTGAGTGGCATCCCCGAACAGGGAGATCAAGTAGGGGCAATATTATTTTGTGTGTTTCTTATTTATCTATTCAAAGGTAGATCTCCCATGGTTTATCTTGCCGCTTTTTTTATCACTACTTGGTTAGAGTTGATTGGCACAGCTGCTGGAACATGGTATTGGGCGAAGCTTGAGCCCATTTTTAACTTATCACAAGGAAATCCTCCCAGTGGTGTTGCTGCTTGGTACTGCCTCGTTGATGCAGTAGCTATTGGGGGCGCACCTCTTGTCCAAAATGCCATGAATAAATTTGGTGAGTGGCTAAAAACCGATAAATCTAAACGTAGTATTCAACAGGAGATAGAATAATCAAACAATATTTAGATTCAGTCGCAAAGACTGAGCAGCTTATGAATAACCCTGCAGCATTTGATCAATTAAATTTATCAGATGAGCTTTTGCGAGCAATCGCAGATCAGGGGTATGTCAAACCTACCCCAATACAAGCTCAAGTTATACCACATATCCTTGATGGCAAAGATATCATGGGGAGTGCCGAAACAGGCACAGGAAAAACGGCTAGTTTTACATTGCCCATGTTACATCGATTGCAAACTCACGCAAATTCTAGTACTTCACCAGCTAGACACCCTATTCGAGCATTGATACTTGCACCTACACGTGAACTCGCTACGCAGATACATGATAATGTGAGAAGCTACGGAAAATATTTGCAATTACGAAGCACTGTTATTTTTGGTGGTGTCAGCATCGATCCTCAAATTAAGGAATTGCAAGCTGGAGTAGAAATACTGGTCGCAACACCTGGTCGTTTACTGGATCACATTGAGCAGAAAACGATCAATCTATCCAAAGTAGCAATTTTAGTTCTGGATGAAGCCGATCGTATGCTCGATATGGGTTTCCTGCCAGATATCAAGCGTATTCTCATGTTGCTTCCTCCGCAGCGGCAGAGCTTGATTTTTTCTGCTACTTTTTCAGAGGAAATTAAGCAACTTGCTGACAAGTTACTGAAGCAGCCAATTTTAATCGAGGTGGCAAAACGCAATGCGATCAATCAATCCATCTCGCACATAGTCCATTTAGTTACACTTGAACGCAAGCATGAATTATTGGTGCAGTTAATTAAACAAAATGATCTTAAACAGGTTCTGATTTTCGTTAGAACTAAACAAGGTGTAGATCGGCTAGTCAAACAACTTTCGCAGTATGATGTGATGGCGACAGCGATTCATGGAGACAAGAATCAACAACAACGTACCCAAGCGCTCAATGATTTTAAAGAAGGGAAAATCCAGGCATTAGTTGCTACCGATGTAGCCGCACGAGGGCTGGATATTGAGAGCCTTGCTTATGTAATCAATTTCGAGTTACCGACTGTTCCAGAAGATTACATCCATCGGATTGGACGAACGGGTCGTGCGGGAAGCAAAGGAAATGCCATTTCGTTGGTCAGCGAGAGTGAAAAGGAATTTCTCGTGGGTATTGAAAGGCTACTCCAAACAAAATTGACTGTGACGAAAGTGAATGGGTTTGAAGCTGAGAAGAGTAATTATTCGGTTTCATCGCGAGCTACTAATCGTCAACGGCATGATGGTAAGTCAATGCATCATAAAGCTGGCTTAGACAGGAGTAATAATGGTCAGATAGGTAAGCCACAGCCAACTCCTTACGGAAGAAATAAACCATCTCGACCGGTCGATCCGATCTTTACTCAACCATATGTACCTATGGCGTTGATAAAGAAGTTAGACACGGCTGATAAAGTTTCTCATTCTATCCGCCAACCGAGTAAGAAAGTTATTCCGGCACTCTTTGCGCCGCCTGTTATTGATAAACATAAACAAGAGTAATCAAGTGTCATTTAACTGCAAATGCACAATTTCCAATCCTTCACCGCATTGCCAGCATAACTGAAAATTTCGTGGATTTTGCTCACGGCATACTGGACAATATACATATCCTTCCTCAACTGATGTGCTTTCGTATGCGTCGATAATCGATCGTGCTTTTTTGAGATCGTCGTCTTGCATAATCCATACCTCAGGGTACGCATGGGTAAAGGGAATTTCCCCTACCCCACCTTGGGCATGGGTATTAAATAGCTTTGCTGGTATATAAGCATGTTCTAACAAGCAAAGGATCATCTGTGCTTCGATCAGATTGCTGGCAGAATAGAGCTTTTTCATATCATAAGTATAAAATCAAACTAAATAGTTTTGTGTTAAAAATTATGTATTTTCCTATTGGAGATTAGAATTAGACATCGCCAGAAGAACTCGAAGTTACTTTACTCAGTCAAGGGCAGTACCCAAACAAATAATGCGAGATGATTCTAGGGAATTTCCTAAAGAGGGTATGATGTATACGGATATATAGAGCCAACTAAAGTAAGATTGCAGTAATTTTTGTTGGCAATCTACATTTTTTATGGCAAACCATCTATGTTGTTTTGTAGTATTTACGGACCTTTCGACCGGAAACTATCATAAATGAGTAATGCCGCTCCGATAAAAATTGCTGAATCCGCAATATTAAATGCAGGCCAGTGATAGTTGCCAAGGTAGAAATCAAGAAAATCAATCACGTGTCCCAGTGTGATGCGATCCCATAAATTTCCGAGCGCACCGCCCAATACAAAGCTTAGGGCGAGACAAAACAACTTACTGGCTGCGTATTTATACAATAGAAAGATGATCACTATTGAAGTAATCAGTGCAATACCGCTTAAAAGCCAGCGTTGCCAGCCGGAAGCATCGCTCAGGAAACTAAAGGCTGCACCTGGGTTATAGGTGAGCATTAAATTAAAAAAAGAAGTGACCGGAATCGGCTGACCATAGAACAGCCTGGATTCTACCCAGTACTTGGTGGCTAAATCTAGGACTAATATGACGAATGCAATTGCCAGACAATAATAGAGTTTCATTGGATGAGTGTTATGATCAGCGAATAAGATTAGTGAAGTTATTCCATTTTTGAATCAAATCTGATTTTATTGGCTTCTCCCTGTCGTATTATTTATATTGTCTGCGGCTTGCCTTCGTGTCATGTTTGATTGGGAATTGGAATTAGGCATGGCGTCGTTGCTCTCCCGACCCAAGAAGATTGGATAAGCATCGATCACACAAGGTAGGATGATCCGTGTTGTGACCGATATCCCGACGATAATGCCAGCAGCGTTCACATTTGGCGTACGGACTGGCTGTCACTATGATATTTTCTTTCTCGGTGCTGGATGCTTGATGCAACTGTACCTCAGAAGTAATCATGACGAAGCGTAGATCATTTCCAAGTGAGTTAAGTAGCGCAAAATCTTCTTCCGTTGCATGGATAACTACAATGGCGGCCAGGGATGAGCCGATCGTGCCTTGTACTCGTGCTTCTTCCAGTTTTTTCAGCACTTGTGAGCGTAGTTGCCGCAGCCGTTCCCAGCGCTGGAGCAGTCTGTCTGTTTCTGCTGGCGATTGCGAATACACGGGAAAGCTGTGCCAAGTATGTAAAAGCACGCTATCTTCCGGTGAGGTTGTCAATTGTTCCCAAACTTCTTCAGCAGTGAAACTTAAAATCGGGGAAAACAAGCGCACGAGGCTGTGGGCGATATGATACAGCGTATTCTGCGCAGAGCGACGCGACACGCTCCTGGCTGCAGTAGTATATAGCCGGTCTTTCAGGATATCCAGATAAAATCCACCTAAATCTTCCGAGCAGAAATTATGTAATGTATGCACGATCTGGTGGAACTCATAACGTTGGTAGAGAGCGGTAAGATCGTTTTGCAACGCCTCGGTATAAGCCAGCATATAACGATCGATTTCCAACCAGTCATCGATCGGCAAGCTATCTGTCGCAGAATCATAATCGGCTAGATTAGCTAACAGAAAGCGCAGTGTGTTGCGAATACGCCGATAGGTTTCAACGGTACGCTTAAGGATTTCATCGGAAATGAATAACTCGCCCGAGTAATCAGCCGAAGCTACCCACAGGCGCAGAATATCTGCGCCTAAGGTATCCGCGATTTTTTGTGGCGAGATCACATTTCCCTTGGATTTACTCATTTTGTGACCCTGACCATCCACGACGAAACCGTGTGTCAGTAAGGCGTAATAAGGAGCGCGGCCATCCATGGCACAACCTGTCAGCAATGAGGACTGGAACCAGCCGCGATGCTGATCCGAGCCCTCTAGATAAAGATCAGCTGGATGATTGAGCTGCGGATCGTGTCTCAGTACAGTGTCATGCGTGGTACCGGAATCAAACCACACATCCAGTGTATCACTCAATTTATGATAATCCTTGGCCTCATCACCTAGCAAAGTCGCGGCATCCAGTTTGAACCACGCTTCAATGCCGTGCTTTTCTACTTTCTGGGCGATGATCTCCAATAATTCAAGCGAGCGAGGATGCAAAGCATGCGTTTCTTTGTGTGCTAAAAATGTCATGGGCACACCCCAGTTCCGCTGACGCGAAATACACCAATCCGGGCGATTTTTGATCATTGCTTCCAGGCGAGCGCGACCCCACGTTGGAAAGAAAGTGGTTTCATCGACGGCTTTCTTGGCGAGCTCTCGCAATGATGTTCCTGCAGAGGAAGAACTCGCGTGATGTGTTGCATTCATGCCGATAAACCACTGCGGTGTTGAGCGGAAAATAATCGGTGTTTTGTGCCGCCAGCAATGTGGGTAGCTGTGTTCAATTTTTTCGCTATGCAACAAATGATGATTGGCTTTCAATGCATCGATGATGACATCGTTGGCTTTCCAGACAAACAGACCACCCACCAGCGGCGTGGTACTGTTGAATTTACCGTCACCACTGACAGGGCTATCACTGGCTAATCCATATTGCTGACCAATGAAGTAGTCATCCAGCCCATGTGCAGGAGCAGTGTGAACTAAGCCCGTACCAGCTTCCTGCGTGACGTGTTTGCCGCAGATGATGATTACGGTGCGTGCATCGAATGGATGGTGCAGTGGCAGATTCTCCAGCTCACGTCCTTTACAGGTAGCAAGCGTTTTACCTTCGGATTGATAGCGCGTTAAACATGCTTGCTTGAGTCCAGCCGCCAGGATCAAGAGTCCTTGCGGAGTATCGATCAGTTCATAATCGAAATCTGGATGCACGCAAACGGCTTGATTGGCGGGCAATGTCCATGGAGTAGTCGTCCAAATGACAGCATAGGCTTTTTTGTCTGACGGTATCGATACTCCGAATGGTTTAGCAAGCGGATGTTTAGCACCATCATCGCAAACGATTTCAAAGCTGACATCAATCGCAGGTGAGGTTTTATTTTCGTAATCAACTTCTGCTTCGGCTAGCGCAGAACCGCAATCGATACACCAATTAACCGGCTTTTGCCCTTGATAGAGATAACCATTTTCATAAATCTTACCGAGCGCCCGAATGATACCGGCTTCAGTTTGGTAATTCATGGTGAGATAAGGATGTTCCCAATCACCTAATACGCCCAGCCGAATGAAATCAACCTTTTGCCGCTCGACTTGCTCTTGAGCAAAAGCACGGCAGAGTGCACGTACTTGATCGGGTGGAAGGTTTTTACCATGCTTTTTTTCGATCTGGTGTTCAATGGGTAAGCCATGACAGTCCCAGCCTGGAACATAAGGTGCATCAAAGCCAGTCAGCGTTTTGCTTTTGATGATGATGTCCTTGAGGATTTTGTTGACGGCATGGCCGATATGGATATCTCCATTGGCATAAGGTGGACCATCGTGCAGAATAAATTTAGGGCGGCCCTGACTAGCGGCGCGAATTTTCTGATAAAGCTGTTTCTCTTGCCAGGCTTTAAGCATATGGGGTTCCCGCTTGGCAAGATCACCACGCATCGGAAAAGGGGTATCGGGTAAATTGAGTGTTTTTTTGTAGTCAGTCATGGAGTGTTGATCCGGTTTTTTTACTATGAAACGAGGTCTGCCTGAGTTGAGAAATAGTTTTTTGCCTCCTCGACATCTCGTTCTATTTGCCTGGTGAGCGTAATTAAATCAGGGTATTTTTCCTCATCTCTGAGTTTGTGCAGAAAATGTACGCGTAAATGATGGCCATAAATCTCTTTACAGAAATCAAATAAATGAACCTCCAGAACGGGTTCACTCTTTGCATGAGTGGTCGGTCGTATTCCCAGACTTGCTACACCACGCATCGTTGCAGGGAAAGGTGAGTTGGCTTCGCTACTGATTTCAACTACGAAAATACCCATCAGAGGAGGGCGATTATGTTTTAACTGGATATTGGCCGTGGGAAATCCAATTTGCTTCCCCAATTTATCACCGTTCACGACACGCCCACTAATGCTGTAGGGGCGTCCTAGTAATTGTTTAGCAAGATCCAGATTGCCGCAAGCCAATGCTTCCCGTATAGCGGTACTCGATACGCGTAAACTATTCACACTAAAGTTGGGCATGATCTCTACTTCAAAGCTGCCAGATCTTTGTGAAAATATTTTTAGCATCTCAACGTTACCTGCACGGTGAGCGCCGAAACGGAAATCTTCTCCGACCAGTAACCAACGAACAGCAAGCTCCTCTTGAAGAATGCGTGTTATGAAAGATTCTGCATCGATTTTTGCGAAATCATGATTGAAGCGGTAAATATGAACGCGATCTATGCCTGACTCTGCCAAGAGTTCCAATTTCTCACGTAAGCTTGTAAGACGTGTTGGTGCTTGCTGAGGAGCAAGAAATTCACGCGGATGAGGCTCAAACGTCATGACACAAGAAGCAATGTTCAATTGATTAGCTACTTGTTTCAGACGTGCAAGCATGGCTTGGTGACCTAAATGCACCCCATCAAAATTACCTATGGTCAATGCTACAGGCGCTTCTGGTCTAGGTGAGGCCCTTCGGCAAACTTGCATGATACGGAGTTGATTACTGGAAAAGATATCGTAGTTATTACTTCAAATGATCAAGTCTGGCTTATTTAATTAAATCAATGCGTTTTAGCAAAAAGCTCGGTAGGCTGTTGATCTGGAAAGTTGCTCATTTGATAACCAAGCCATAATCTGCCTGCAATAAAAGTAGCAACGGTATCTGCGTGATGCTTCAATACAGGATTGCCCAATTCAAGAGTGGTTTCTTTAAATAACTGCAACCATCGTTTAAAGAGAGCTGCATTGAGTTCTGGGAGAGCAATATGTTTCGGCATGGGAGCGCCTCGGAAGCGGCTAGTACCGCGCAGCTGCGCCGACCAGAAATTGATCATTTGAACGAAATGCGCGTCCCAATCAATCACGTGCTCTTCAAAAATTGGCCCAAGGCCAGGATCTTTTCTCGCTTTCGCGTAAAAATTATGAACTAACTGTGAGACTTCTTCTTCAGTATAGAGATCCGGATGAGGTGTAGGTATGGAATGTGCTGTCATAGTTATAATTATATTGATTGATTAAAAATTATCTTGCAACAGTGCGAAACCAATCCTTTGGGTCTCGACGTATGCTGTAAGATGTGTGATGATAAGTATATAGTTTCTTTCCGAATTTTCCTGCTAGTTTATCGGTTACAGTATAGATTGTCTAACCAGGTATCTTGATGTTAGAACAGCTGACTTAAGGGCATTAAGAATAGGTGTTATGTATTTTTGCCGAAAATATCATTATGTATAGAAAATAATTATAACAAAATAGCATAAGGCAATTTCAAACGCTTTAACCCGATATATTCATATAACGAGGCGGTCGAGATGAAGTTATTGCGAGGGAAGTCATTGCTGGATGATCCTGCTCAAAATAAATCAACTGGTTTTTCACGCGAAGAGCGAAAACAGTTTGGTTTGCGAGGCTTGTTACCTTATAAAGTAACGGATATCAAAACGCAGCAAGAACGAGTGTTAGGTAATCTGCGCCGGAAAAATAGCGATATTGAAAAATATATTTTTCTAAATAGCTTGCTGGAGCGGAATCAGCGATTATTTTACCGAACTATGATCGATCATCTCGATGAGATCATGCCTCTAGTTTACACCCCTACTGTAGGTGAAGCTTGTAAGCAATTTGCTCATATATATAGAAGGTCACAGGGTTTTTATATTACCCCGGAAGATCGCGGAGAGATCACCGCGATACTTGATAACTGGCATGAGACGGATATCCGTATCGTGGTAGTTACGGATGGGGAGAGGATATTGGGGCTTGGCGATTTGGGCGCTAACGGTATGGGGATCTCGATAGGCAAAACTGCTTTGTATGTGGCGTGTGGAGGTATCCATCCGGCACAATGCTTGCCAGTGATGTTCGACGTTGGAACGAATAATCAAATATTGCAGGAAGATTTGCTTTACTTGGGCTACCCTCATCCGCGGTTGACAGGAACTGCTTATTTGTCATTGGTTGATGAATTTGTTCAGGCCGTTCAGACAAAATTTCCCAACGTTCTGATTCAATTCGAAGATTTCAAAAGTCAGAATGCTTTTGATCTTCTTGATCGTTATCGAAAACAGGTGCGCTGTTTTAATGATGATATTCAAGGTACTGCAGCGGTCACGCTTGCGGGTGTCTATACTTCTTGCCGGATAACGCGCAAGCAATTTGCTGATCTAAAAATTATGTTACTTGGAACGGGTTCAGCAGCAACCGGTATCGCTGAATTGATGGTCCCAGCATTTTGTGCAGCTGGTCTCAGTGAGGAGCTTGCAAGATCTAGACTTTCGTTTGTGGATAGGCAAGGACTAGTGGTATCAAGTCGTGAGTACTTTAAGCCACGCATCAGACCTTTTGCCCACGACCATGCTCCAGTAAATTTTCTGGAAGCGATCGAAAGCATTCAGCCAGACGTTCTCATCGGAGCGACTGGTGTGGCCGGTACATTTAATGAGGCGATTATTAGAAAAATGGCGCAATTCAATGAACGACCGGTCATCATTGCATTGTCCAATCCTACTTCTCACACAGAATGCACTGCTGAAGAAGCCTATCGATGGACTGACGGGCGAGCCATCTTTGCCAGTGGTAGCCCTTTCCCGGCTTACAGATTGGGTGAGAAACTATTTAAACCAGCTCAGGGGAATAATGCTTATATCTTTCCAGGTGTTGGGCTCGGTGTAATAGCCAGTAGAGCCCGACTGATCACAGACAGTATGTTCATGGTTGCAGCCAGGGTGCTCGCAGACATGGTCTTACCCGAGGAGATTGAGGCAGGTTCAATTTATCCATCACTTAACCGTGTTCGCAGCGTTTCTCATGGTATTGCAGTAGCCGTTGGTCAGGTTGCTCAGCAAGAAGGACTCGCAGAGAACGTTCTTCCTGAGGATCTAGCCACATATGTTCGTTCGCTAATGTATGAACCCAATTATTGAATTTTTATGGCATTCCGGAATCATGAAGGCAGTCCTAAAGCAAGCCGATTAAGCATTTGATGACAAATCAGTATGATTTAAAGGCTGTTTAGAGCGCTACGCAATCTCAAAAATATTCCAGCTCGAATCAAAAGTATAGCCAATCACATATAAATTGATTATAATTTGTGAATGACCTATCCAGTATCATTTCGCCGTAAGGTATTATCCGTTCGAGAGAAGGATGGCC
>NZ_FNPJ01000074.1 GCF_900107265.1 Nitrosomonas sp. Nm33
AACCGTCATCACCCACTGCCCTTACCAGATCGATTACGCTTATTCTGATAATGGCAAAGAATATAAAGGCACTGACAGTCATGCTTTTGTTAAAATCTGCAAAGCGCACGGCATCGGCCAGAAATTCACTCAAGTCAATCGACCCCAAACCAACGGCAAAGCTGAACGTGTTATCCGCACCTTGATGCAGATGTGGCATGACAAGACCAACTTTAAAGACTCCATCGACCGGCAAATTCAACTCGGCCGCTTTATTAACTTTTATAACACTGTCAAACCACATAAAAGTTTGAATAACTCAACTCCTTATGAAATACTCCAACATTATTTCAATCAACCTCTCTGTAAACAACCCTGAGATTTCTTACAAATAAGGTAATTAAAAAAAGAGAGAATGAAAAGAATGAATTTCCTTCTTACTTTATTTTCTAATTTATTATAGTTAAATGGTTGATCAGGAGATGAAAACTATGCTGATGAATCGACGGAAATTTCCTGGTTTGAGTGGTGCCACTGCCCGGGTGGCAACCTGCTACCCCAATGTGACGCTGGACCAAACCTCTCTGTCCCAATCGCAGAAACTTGTTGCTGAAGTGCTAAAAGGCATGCAAGGGTTGCCACAGCAAAAAAATATGCTTTTGGGGTATCCAATCAATATGGCTACGCCGCCGGAGGAATTTTTCTCTTGGCGCAAGGAGTTATTTGCAGTTGGTCTTAATCAGTTTGGTTTTAACAACGTGGGTAGTCCCTATGCTCATAGCCACGTTCCTTTTAATAGCCATCTGTTTGAAAAAGAGCTGATAAACCGGTTCGGTGCAGTATATGGTTTTTCATCAGGTAATATCTGGGGCTTTCTCACCAACAGTGGTACTGATAGCAATATGCACGGACTGTATATGGGGCGCACGATTCTTAAAAACCAGACAGGAGAGATACCTAAAATATATTTCACGAGAGAAGCACATTACTCAATTCAGATTCTCACGGATTTGTTGAATCTGGAATGGGTAATAGTAGGCACTGATCGCGATGGCAGCATGGATATAGATGATCTGGAAAGGCAACTGAAAGCAAATCCCAATCACCCAGCTTTGGTAGTGGCAACGATTGGCACAACCTTCAAAGGTGCAATCGATTCCATAGATGGTATTCAAGCAAAACTTAAAGGTCGAACATCTTATCTTCACCTGGATGCAGCACTGTTTGGCGGTTATCTGCCTTATACCCAATTTGCGGCTGACCTGTTACATGAAATCCCTGATCAGGGAACGGAGAAAAAAGTAAAACGCTATGATTCTATCGCGGTTTCATGTCATAAATTTTTTGGATTTCCTTCACCAGCAGGCTTATTTATCACGACCAGGGAAAATTTTGAGATATTTCTTACCCAGTTTGGTCAGATTCATGACCCTGAATATATTCTGCAAATACCTGGAACGATTACTTGTTCGCGCGATGCAGTGAAACCTGCAGAGTTTTATTTCTTCAGTTCGGAATCAGCCTTTATCAAACATGCTGCTGATGCCGAAAGCATGCTGAATAATACTACCTATCTATTAAAGGAGATGATGACGCACTACAGTTATTTACAACCTGTGAGAGCCAATCGACAATCCAATACGATTTATTTCAGAAAACCAAGTGATAGCGTGGTCAATCGCTATAGTCTGGCAGTCATGGGAGTGGAGATCGATAGGGAACGTGTTCCTTATGTACACGTTGTCGTAATGCCCCATGCTAGCAAGGAAATTCTGGATCAATTTCTAACTGATCTGGGTAAAAAGGAGGGGTGATTTCTTTTCTCGATTACCGAATTAATGTGAAATCTTTTTGAAGTATATTAATGATATGTTGTCCGCAGCGACCGGTAGCAAAAAATCACGATCGGAATATCCAGAGAGGAAACGAAGATAAGTTAGCAAAATTTCCGGAAAGAATAGTTTTCAGGTTGTTTTTTAAAGTTTTTACGATTTATTTTATTGGTATTCTCAGACCAAATTCTAGGAGACTTTCAATATGTCGAAGTGCCTTCCATTAGCGCTTCTGGGTGATAAAAATAGCTTATCTGATCAGGCGCGTGCAGAAATTCAAAATCTTAGTGGCGCGCAACCCATAGCATTTTTGTTTCAAATATTGAGTGCTTGGGGAATCATCTTGGCAGCAATAACGCTAGCTGTTTATCTCGACAATATTTGGATGAATTTACTGGTTATGGTTATTGTTGCAACACGTTTTAGCATTCTCGCCCTGTTAGTGCATGAACAGGTACATTTCCTTGGGTTCCGAGGTCGATATGGAGATTTAATCGTGAATTTATTCGCAGCCTACCCATTAGGCATCACGGTAGAAGGCTATGCCAGAGTTCATTTGTCGCATCATAAATATTATTTCACAGAGAATGATCCGGATTTTCTACGTAAATCAGGTATTGATTGGGCATTTCCCATGTCTGCGGGACGGCTTATTAAGCTTTTAGCAAGTGATTTATTCAGCTTGAGTTTCATAAAATTACTTAAAGGCAAACGCCTAGATAATGCGCATATTTTTAAGCGACTTTATTCTCTTCCAAAATGGGTACGTCCTACTTTCTATATAGGAGCGGTGGCAGTATTGACTTATACAGAAATGTGGCAAGTTTTTTTAATATATTGGTTGCTACCTTTATTGACTATTTTTCCTATATTTGTACGTCTTTGGGCAATCAGCGAGCATATTTACAATTTGTCTGAGGCAAGTGTTATAGAGTCCTCGCCGCTGATCATATTAAGTTGGTGGGAAAAATTACTGCTGCCCAATCTTAATTTTACATTACATCCCTATCACCATTTTTATCCTGGGATTGCGTACTGTAATCTGCCAAAGGTTCATGCAATATTCCAACGGGAAAAGCTTGTTAATGAGAAAAATGTCTTCTATGGAATTTGGAAATACCTTAAATACCTTCAACGCTCTGAAGCAAGGAGTGAATCAAGGAATGAATAAGTGGTTATGCTGGCGCGAGATTATTTTGAGTATGCATAAATATAAGTGAGAAGCACATCGCTATCAAATCAAGGCGACAGGCGATGGCGTAAAGCGCGTAGATCCCTGGAGCGACTTTTAGTGAGAAAGTAACCAATCATCTTCCCTGCACATCGGCCGTCGAGAAAAATCCATTGTTGCATTTATGTGATTCCATGACGATAAGGGTTGAAAAATCGTTTAGTTGATTTGCTTGAGTACAGTGAGGGCTGAGCGAAGTCTTCCTTTAATGAATTCCTGGAAATCAGAATAAGCCTCGCCACAGATATGAATATTTCGGAGAGAAATTGAATCGGCAAGGCCAAAACTTGCAAGCGCAGCGATCGACTGGTCTACGAGTATCTCTGGTTTCCAGACATAACACCCAGCTTCGAAGGGCTCTTTGCCCCAGTCACGGATGCCGAAACAGGTAATGGCCTGTGCCTGTGCTTTCCGTTCTTTTGGGTCGATGCTGGCAGGGTGCGGAGTCAAATATTTCAGATATTGTTCGATGAGTCGTTCATCCTGATTGATTTCTGCTTTCTGATGAGATTTATTTTTAACAAAAAATTTCCAATAATTCATGGAAGGTGCATCTGCATAAACCATCACCATGCCCCGTTTTTCATCACCTTCTTCCCGATAATAGTAATGGAGCTCTCGGGCTGGAATGGATGAGATACGAGTTTGTGGTTTGGTTTTAGCGTTCCACCAAGGAGTTTTCGTAACAAAAAACACTTCATCAGTGGAACAGGTATGACCGCGTCAATGATACGTCTGATGGTTTCGGGGAAAAAGGGCAGGGGTTTTTTAAAGGGCTCTGCGGGATGGCCAGCACGAGATCACGGGTGCGTACTGTCATGCTTTGATGGTTACTTGTTTCCAGAGTCAGTCTCAGACAATTATTTTTATCGTGATGAATGGCAGTCAAACAATGATTCCCGTAGAGATGAATTGATGGATATTGAGGTGAGGATAATAATTTTACTAGCTCAGTGACCAGTGCCTCGGTTCCCTGTTTGATGCTGACCAGTTCGTCTTCAGGATGTAATTCTCTCAGTCAGAAATTGATCCACTCTGCGGCGGAAGGATTCTGATGGATCAGATGGTAGAATGTGCCATATTCGATGATTTTTTTCAATGCGTTGTGGCTCAGCACTTCGCTCAAGACATTCCAGAAGCCGGTTTGATAAAGCGGAATTCCATTAAAAGTAAATTCATTCCTGACTCGATGATAGAAGGCTTCATCCAGGCTGGCCCACCATTTCCAGTGCCGTGTGTCTCGCGGGTTGTTTAGATCACCGCTACTTTGTCGCAGAACCCGCAATATGCCCAGACTTAAAAGCTCAAGTGCATTAAATGGGTGTCCGTGGGAAATACGGCCTTCGTCTTTTTCCAGATCAAAAAAAGCTTCCAGATTAGTGGCCGGCATATAGGGCGGAAAATAGCACGTTGCCAGTTTTAATTCCTGGATAAGATCCATAAGAAGCGGCTGTCCTTTTTTCTCGAAGCGCATGGGACCAAATTCTGCCAGGAATCCATCCATTTCGACGGTTTCGATGCGTCCACCAAATCGGTCAGATTGTTCGAAGAGGGCTGTTTTATGTTCAGGTCCTTTCTGCTTATGTGGTTGATAACAAGAATAAAGACCAGTAATTCCTCCTCCGGCAATGACAGTATCCAGCTGCATAGAATCGCTCATCATTTTCTCCTTTTTTGGTGTGGTGATCAGATGGTGTTTCTACAGCATCATGCTATTCAAAAATTCCTCCTGTTTACTTTTGCGTCCAGGGTATCTAGTATATGACTTAAGCAAAAGAGAAAAAGCTTTAATCATAACGCTGACCTCGTAGAGGTTAATTGTTACTAAACTAACTTTACTTAACTTGAAGGGAAATATTATGTCTGTACTTGTCACACGTCCAGCACCTGATTTTACTAAACCAGCTGTCTTACCTAATGGCAGCTTTGATGAGAATTTTAATTTTCATACCCATATCCGTAACAAATACGCAGTTTTGTTTTTCTATCCGCTGGACTTTACCTTTGTCTGCCCCTCGGAAATCATTGCTCATTCCCACCGGGCGAAGGATTTCCAGCAACGTAATGTGGAAGTAATTGGTGTCTCAGTCGATTCTCACTTCACGCATTACGCCTGGCGTAATACTCCAGTTACCAAAGGTGGGCTCGGTCCAATCGATATTACACTGGTAGCTGATTTAGGCGGCGAAGTGATGAATGCCTATGGCGTCGCCCATCCCAATCATGTTGCGCTCCGCGGCTCTTTTCTGATCGATAGACAAGGTATTGTGCGTCACCAGGTAGTCAATGATCTGCCACTCGGACGTGATGTCGATGAAATGCTGCGCATGGTTGACGCCTTGCGCTTCCATGAAGAACATGGTGAAGTTTGCCCGGCTGGCTGGAAAAGCGGACAACCTGGCATGAAACCAAGCCCTGAAGGAGTAGCAGAATATCTCGCTAGCCACGGGGATAAATTGTAAATCCGAATCAACTGCTTCACGGTGGCTTTTTAATAGAGAGGTTGTGAAGAGATCGTAGCGAGCAGCTTAAGCGTAATGCGAACGGAACGCATAAGCGAGATAATGAGTCTCATGAGTTTGGATAAAACGAAATTTCGCTAAAACTCTGTTTTAGCGAAGTGCCATTCTCACAACTTCAGAGCTGAAAGGAGGAACACATGAGCTTAGATAAAGATAAAGCTGTCGCCTTATTGAATCAAATCATGGAACTCGAACTGGCCAGCGTGGTGCGTTATACTCACTACGCCTTGATGGTATACGGTTATAACCGTATACCCATCGTGGAGTGGTTAAATAAACAAGCTGACGAAGGATTGTTGCATGCGCGAAAGGCGGGTGAACTGGTCACCTTCTTGGGAGGACATCCCTCGCTTGTCATCGGTCCATTGCTGGAGACACATCTGCACGATACCAACGCTGCCTGTTCAATTCCAGTCAGCAATATCCTCCAGGAATCCCTTGCCAATGAAGCTGAGGCGCTCAAACTTTATTATCAATTGCTGGAATTGGCTCAGGGCAAGTCAGTAGTACTAGAGGATTATGCGCGCAACCAGATTATGGCTGAAGAGATGCATGCTGATGCAGTCAGAAAAATGCTGCGTCAACCCTGTGAAGTATAAATGTAAACACGATTTGTTAGCGTGAAACGCATGATCTCAATGAGATTGCCGAGATATTGTACTGGCGAGTCGCGTTGAGGTCGTGCCACTGTTAAAAAATCGGCATCGATCACGTCGGCATCGAAGGTTGGGATGATGTCAGCGAAACGTTTAATGTGACGCTCGAACTCGTCCGGCGAGGTTATACCAAAAAACAAATCGCCAAACTCTGGAGCGGAAATCTCCTGCGTGTTTTGGACGAAGTGCAGAAGGTGGCCAAACAGATGCAGGCCAAAGGTTTATGATGAACATGAAAATCCCGGTTTCAAAATTGTGGCTGTATTTGGTGCTCTGTCTTACTCCAGGTCTGTGCCGCGCACAGACGGAGATTTATCCGGCGCCGGTCGCGGGCGATTTTGTGATGCGGGATTTTAAGTTTCAAAGCGGCGAAATCTTGCCGGAATTGAAGGTGCACTACGTGATACTTGGAACTCCGACGAAAGATAAAGACGGGCGCGTGATGAATGCTGTCCTTGTCCTTCACGGCACGGGCGGCAGTCATCGGCAATTCCTTCGCGAGCAGTTTGCAGGTGTGCTTTTTAAAGAGAGTGGGCTGCTCGATGCTGAAAAGTATTTTATTATTATTCCCGACAATATCGGTCACGGCGCGTCGAGCAAACCGAGCGATGGGCTGCACGCTAAATTCCCGCACTACGGGTATCACGATATGGTGACAGCGCAATACCGCCTTTTGACGGAAGAATTGGGCGTCAACCATTTGCGGCTGGTCATGGGAACTTCGATGGGTGGTATGCATTCATGGATGTGGGGCGAGATGTATCCGGATTTTATGGACGCGCTGATGCCGCTAGCGAGTCTGCCGGTCGAGATTTCCGGGCGCAACCGGTTTTTTCGAAGAATGATTATCGACCCGATTCGCAACGACCCCGATTGGCAGAACGGCGAATATAAAACGCAACCTGTCAGAGGCTTGACGACAGCCATTTACACCTTGATTATGATGGGCAGTGCGCCGCTTTATATGCAAAGCCAGGCGCCGAGCAAAGACTCGGCCGATAAATTATTTGATGATTCGATAAAGGCACGGCTCGCCTCAACCGATGCCAACGATTTGCTTTATCAGGTTGATGCCTCGCGCGATTATAATCCGGCGCCCGGACTTGAAACCATTAAAGCGCCGCTGTTAGCCATTAATTCGGCGGACGATGCTGTTAATCCGCCCGAACTCGGGATCGTCGAACGGGAAATAAGGTGCGTCAAAAACGGGCGTTTCGTGCTCTTGCCGATTACGCAAGAAACCCGCGGGCATGGCACCCACACCCTGGCCGCCATTTGGCAAAACTACCTGGCGGAATTATTGATGGCCAGCGAGAAGAAAAACTAAACAAAGCAGAAAACGTTTGCCTAAGTACAAATTATCAGTGGTTTGGTCGAAAAAGGTAAAATCTAAAAACTGAGTTTCTTAGATTTTGGATTCCAGGAAATTCAGTATGTCTCAGTTTATCGCAGCATCATTATCCGGATACTAGTTAAGTTATTCAATAACGTTATGGCTAGCGCAGGGCGGGGTTCCTCAAAACCCAACTATCAATCAATTCGCAGAGTTCGTCAGGATGAGTGGCAGGCAGCCAGTGCTCGGAGTCGATCGTAGCAAATTCCACTTGCGGTAATCGCTGCAGCAGGCTTTGGGTGCGTTCCGGGTCGGTAATGCTGCGTCCACCTGACTGGATTACCAGGGCAGGGCAATGCACCTCAGCAATGGGCAAGGGTCGCATGATCTCGATCAGATTATTGAGGTACTGTGTCGTTGGGATCACCTTGAGGTCATGCTTGGGCTTGCCATAGTCTGCCAGCATTGTTTGCAGCTCGGCTGGGCTTGCTTCATGCACGCGGCGATCCAGTACCTGCAAGTCCAATGTATCAAGCCGGCGTCGATAGAGACCAAACCGGTTGAGTAGTTTGATTAGCGCCACGATAAGCCGTAGCACAGGTACAAACGGCCGCAATCGGGCCAGAATGCCGGTTACGGCTTCACGCGCCATGGGTTCGATCAGTACTAGGCCAG
This sequence comes from Nitrosomonas sp. Nm33, assembly GCF_900107265.1. Taxonomy (GTDB): domain Bacteria; phylum Pseudomonadota; class Gammaproteobacteria; order Burkholderiales; family Nitrosomonadaceae; genus Nitrosomonas. Next base: position 8,229 of record NZ_FNPJ01000074.1, read on the forward strand.
CGCACATGTCGGGGTAGCGCGCGGCGAAGTTGAGGGCGATGTTGGCACCGAGGCAATGGCCTGCAATAATTGCACGAGTTTGGTGCTCATGCCGCAGCAGACTAGCGATATCCTGGATCCAATCTTCGATACGTGCAGCGCCCCGCCAAATCGATTCACCATGGCCGCACAGATCTGGGCGTAGCAGCAGCCGGTCGGCAGTCAAGCGGCTGTGCTGAGTGAAATACCACCAGCGGGTAGAGTTACTGGCCGCACCGTGCAGCAGCACAAGCGGTATGTTAAGAGATGTAGCAGAGGGAGCGCTTTGTTCGTTTTGATCCGGTGCCCATCGCCGGTAGGTGAGTTTGGTACCATCTTTACCCTGGAAATGTAGTATTTTATCCATCTAGAGGCGTCCAGTTCTTTCCAAGCGGCGCTTGACCATGCGGTGGTAAAGTGAGGACAGCATGGGTCGAATTACTGGCAGGCCAATCAGCCAGGCGAGCGGTTTGAGTAAGGGTACCCGGGACATCAGCAAAATATAGGCATCCAGTTCAGAAACGATCCGTTGGTTTTCATCGCGCACATGCAGCTCGCTCAAGGCTTTGTGCGGATCGATGCCAATCTCGCGTAAATGATCGTCCTGCCCGGTGATATCAAACCAGCAGACATCTTCCCCCTCTTTTCCTGCCAGCTTTTCATAGTTTTGCCGATCCTTGACGCAACTTGGGCAGGCGCCATCGTAATAGACGGTGATTTTTTTCTTGTCTTCGCTCATTGCTAATTCCCTCGCTTAAAAGTCGTCATCACCGCTAAAATCATTGCCGCTCGCGTAGACCTGCCGAACTGCCAGAATGCGTGAATGTTGCTCTTCGACTGATTCAGGTCGAACGATATGATAATTTTACTGGAACGGTCTATTAGATAACCATGAAAAAATTTTGCAAGCAAAGAAATGCAGTTAAAGGTGCATAACCAGATTCAATTCTAAATCAAATCTGGCTTTGTCGGCTGCTTTAGGGAAAGCAGAAACGGACGGGATGCAGCCATCGAGAGTTTTTTTCATGGGACTTCCTTAGTTAATGCTTTCTAACACAATCAATTCTCGTGTTGCACGGGTCATGGCAACATAAAACAAACAAACTTCTTCTTCACTGTTCTTTCTTGCATCAGCTTGCATGTTTGCAGCTGGAATAGCGACCAGTGGGAATTCCAGTCCCTTACTGCTATGGAAAGTTAATAGTTTGATAGTATCCTGCTTCCCACTAAATTCAATATCTTTTTTCCAGCTAAAGGGAATGCCTCTGGTAGTAAGAGCATCTCTGATAATCTTGCCTACTGGATCCCAGTGACGATAAAGAATCGCCATATCCTTCCAGGGCATGCCATCTTTATGGGCAGCTTTTAATTGCTCAGTGATGTATCTAACCTGCTCCTGAAGACTCGGTAATTTGATCAACAAAGGCTCAGGTCCTTTGCGTCCGGCAGAAATCGGCATTAAACGCGGTGCACTGTCTTCGTCAGCTTCGGTAGGGGTGAGCAATTGTCCGGCAAATTGACCAGCAAATTGAAGAATTTCCTGGGTATTGCGGTAATTGATTTTGAGAATAGTGGTTCGTCCTTGTGCCTGGATGCCAATACTCTTAAAGCTGAAGTTGCGCTTTTCTGCAGCGTGGTAAATAGACTGAGCATCATCATAGAGAATTAGCAGCGAATTCGTGCGTGGATCAACCATCTGGACTATTAGTTTGAGCCATTCCGGACGAAAATCATGGCCTTCGTCGATCAACACTGCTTCGTATTGCCCGGAAGGAATAAGTTTATTATCCACTGCGCGGATAATTTGATTCACCATGTCATCCCAATAGCCATCGCGTTTGATATCACCTGCAGGTAAACCAATGTTATAAGCTGTGAGTTGTCGATGACACCAGGCATGAAAGGTGAGTACATTAACTTTGCCAGCGATTTCTTTTTGCTGAATCCAGTATTCGAGTCGTTTAGCGAGTACCTTGTTGTAACAAAGAATCAAAATCGGCTTAGAGCAAATCTGGCTAAGATATTTTGCGCGATAGCCAAGTATGAGTGTTTTGCCAGAACCCGCCACACCATGGATGATCCGATGGCCTGCCCCGAGACTGCGTGCTAACTGTTCCTGCTGCAGATCCATGATTTGTAAAATACTCGGTAGTTCGGCAGCTGTCGTTTCAGTTTTATCAAATAGATCGCCTTGTTTTGCTGGTATCCGGATTTCAGGAAACATATGCCAGCGTATTCGATCGATCTGCGGCAGGCTAAGATTACCATAACCTCCTAGAGTAAACATGTCCCACAGATGTTTCTGGAACACTTCCATCTCCACCGATTCGACCATTTCATCCTGACAAATGATGCGACGAGGTTCCAATACTTCAGCCAAATCAGTGCTGTCAAACTGCTTGCGGCTGATATTGGCTAGCACTACTCCATATGACCAGGGGAAAAGCAGTTGACCTTGCATCCGACCACTGCTGAAAACTAATTGAGCATCCTTTTGAAGCATATTGGCCACTGCATGAGCATATTGACGGGCTTGCTCAAGGGGATTGCGCTTATGCACCAATCCTTCAGCCATCAGCAAAGTTACGTCCGTTTTGGTAATGGATTGGATGCTGGTCAGCTTCCAATCTTTGACTTCAAGAATCAGCAAGCCACGTTTAGGATGCAGCACGATAAAATCTGGATGTCTCATCGATTGACCGATGGGTACGTCATACCAGCATAAGTAATCATCCTCCAGTTTTGCTTCCAGGCGTTGGGCAAAACGTCTTTCACCGGCAGTCATGCGGGAAATGCAGGTCGAGTAGCTAGGAATTAAAGTAGTCATTTTTTATTTAAGAAAATTACAGATACCTTGTTAGCGTTTAGACAATTCCAATTTCCCAAGAAAAAATATTGTTTTAACTATCAGTAATTTGAATATTGCTGTCTAGACGATAACTGCTTCTTTCGCTGTTCGTTCAAAATTGGTGATATTCTAAAAGAGAAATTCTAATCTTAAAGATTTCCAGATTAAATCTCTTGCACAAGGAGTTCATTATGACTATTACTCTAAATCATACGATTGTGCCGTGCTTTGATAAGCAAGCATCCGCAGAGCTTTATTGCCGACTATTTGGCTTTGAGTATTTGGGTAAATTTTCCCATTTCATCGTGGCCCGTGTAAACGATACGCTGACTCTCGATTTTGATAGCAGGGAAAAATTTGAATCCCACCATTATGCGTTCAAGGTTTCCGAGCAGGAATTTGACGAAATCTTTGCGCGCTTGCAAGCGGAGAAGCTCAAATATGGAAGTGGCCCTACTGAGGCAGAGAATATGACGATCAATCATAATTATGGAGGGCGCGGAGTTTATTTCCGTGATCAGAATGGACATCTGCTGGAGCTGCTTACTGCAGATTATGAAATGCCTCCACAATAACCTAAATCTGGGTAAAGTCGTCGCTTCAGAGCGAGAATGAGCTGCTCAGTGTTCTTCGCTCATGCCATATTCGATAGGTGTTTTGACGAAAAAGATATTGATTCCTTCTTCGTGTAGTCGGGCAAATATGCGTGCGGCGTCAGCCTCACTTAGCGCCATCGTTACTTCGATAGGCTGATCACTCAGCTCAAAGAAATGTGCTGCATGCAGTTTGCGATCATGACCGTAACCTTGAGCTGCAGCAATTAATGTGGCACCTCTGATACCGAGTCTGCGCGCTTCCTGCAATAACCATTCACCCATGGGTAAGCCATCATGCTGGCGGGCCTGGTGGGTAAAGAAGGTCAATTGATAACCGTGCATAGCCTTTCTTCCTTGAATTTAGGCGCTCCTGAAGAGCGATATTGTTGCCAACCCGAGCATCGTCATCAGCAATGATCCTATCACATGCAGGCTGATTGCACCGGCTGCCAAGAGTAGTCGTTCCTGTTGAATGAGTGTGATAATTTCTGCCGAGAAGGTGGAGAAAGTAGTGAGTCCACCGAGGAAGCCGGTAATGATAAATAAACGCCACTGGGGTGCAAGCTCAGGATGATTGGCAAATAGGGCAATTGCTACACCGATTAAATAGCTGCCAACGAGATTAGCGATGAGCGTTCCTGGTGGAATAGCCGGAAATAGCGTATTGAGTGTGGTCCCAAGGAGCCATCGTAGGAGAGAGCCTAACGATGCGCCGATGCAAATGGCGAGTATAGAATGAAGCATAAACTTGTATGATTCCGGATAGTGGTTAATTTACTAAAGTTTGTAGCTGATATGTTATACAAAATTAAATTGATTGATTCAGTGCTTTAGCCAGCGTGATTTTATCTGTGTTATCCGCAAGCCAATAAGCTCACATTTTTGTTATCGATTATCCTCAAATGATTAATTTGTTGCGTGTCATCCGCGATCGCTGGCAGAAAGCCAGAATGGTGGTTACGTTTATTGCGCCCTACAAAAGGCAAGTCGCTTTCAGCCTGGTGGCACTATTATTTACTGCAACGATCACGCTTTCGATCGGGCAAGGCATCCGCTTGCTGATCGATCGTGGCTTGGCTACCCAATCGGTAGAACTGCTGACGCAATATATGATTATTTTTATTTTGCTCATTGTTGCGTTGGCTGTGGGTACCTTTACCCGCTTTTATTGGGTAACCTGGTTGGGTGAGCGCGTGGTGGCAGATATTCGCTGTAAGGTGTTCGATCATTTAATCAATTTGCATCCCGGTTTTTTCGAGAATAATCGTAGTCTTGAAATTCAATCGCGCCTGACTGCAGATATGACCTTGCTCCAATCCGTCATTGGTTCATCTGTTTCTGTTGCTTTGCGCAATCTTGTCATGTTGCTAGGAGGAGTGGTCTGGTTGTTTATAACCAATGCCAAGCTGACAGCACTGGTGTTGATCAGCGTGCCGTTGGTGGTGGCGCCTATTTTGGTGTTTGGGCGCAGGGTCCGGCATCTGTCCCGTCAAAGCCAGGACAGGATTGCGGCGGTAGGTGCTTATATCGGCGAGATTTTGGGACAGATAAAAACGGTGCAAGCCTACAATCATCAGGAGATCGATAAGAACAACTTTCATCGGCATGTGGAGGATGCTTTTGAAATAGCTAAGCAACGAACCATTCAGCGCGCTTTGTTGATCACCGTGGTGATCATTCTGGTGTTTGGCGCAGTGGGTCTGGTCCTTTGGGTTGGGGGAATGGATGTGATTGCAGGGCAGATTAGCGGAGGTGAATTGGCAGCATTTGTTTTTTACAGCGTTATCGTAGGTTCTGCGGTGGGTTCGATTTCGGAAGTTTTGGGAGAACTGCAACGTGCTGCGGGTGCTGCTGAACGCACCGTAGAATTGTTATCTGCTCCTAATCAGATCGTGTCACCGGTTAACCCGCAATCCTTGCCGACCGTGAAGGGTCATATCGAAATAGAGCAATTGTGTTTTGCTTACTCCTCCCGTCCTGATATGTTTGCCATCAATGAATTGTCACTGACTATTAAAGCAGGTGAGATGCTGGCGCTGGTCGGGCCATCGGGTGCAGGAAAATCGACTTTGTTTGATTTGCTGTTACGTTTTTATGATCCCCAATGCGGTTGCATAAGGTTGGAAGGAGTCGATATCCGGCAGTTGGAAATTACAGCCTTGCGGGCATGCTTTGCATTAGTGTCACAAAATCCGATCTTATTTTATGGCACTATCAGCGATAATCTTCGTTATGCTTGCCAGGATGCAACGGACGCAGAAGTGGAGGCTGCAGCCAAGGCAGCCTACGCGCATGAGTTTATCGTTGACCTGCCGCAAGGCTATCAAACACATTTGGGTGACGCAGGTTTAGGATTGTCAGGCGGACAGAAACAGCGAATTGCGATTGCCCGTGCCATTTTGGCCAATGCGCCGATTTTGTTGTTGGATGAAGCGACCAGTGCGTTGGATGCAGAAAGTGAATATTGGGTACAGCAAGCGCTATCACAGTTGATGGCACATCGTACCACGATAGCAATTGCACATCGCTTGAGCACTGTGAAATCAGCAGACAGGATCGCAGTTCTTAATCATGGACGTTTAGAAGCGCTAGGCACGCATGCGGAATTGATGTCAACCAGCAAACTTTATGCGCGATTGGCAGCGCTGCAGTTTGATATGCAATGAATGCGTGGTATCGCATTGAAAGCTAATTGAACGTGAGTTCGACATAAGAAAAGAAGTAAAAGGAATCTGAATTCCTTATGATGAAGCGAATTTGGAAAAGAGTTTCATCATTAGAGGAGTCAGA
>NZ_FNPJ01000088.1 GCF_900107265.1 Nitrosomonas sp. Nm33
TCTGACTCCTCTAATGATGAAACTCTTTTCCAAATTCGCTTCATCATAAGGAATTCAGATTCCTTTTACTTCTTTTCTTATGTCGAACTCACGTTCGTTTAGTTTGCCAGTGTAGGTTTGCTGGTTATGTAGTGCTTCTCTCGCTTGGGGTTGAAGCGTGACTTTGCGAGTTCCTGCCTCCGCCTACCAATGCCAATAAAAAACTAGCTGATTAGTCAGTTTGTAAACTATTGATCTATATGAATGTTATTTTAGATGCTTGCTAGCTTCATGCATTCGACGGCAGCAAGGCCCGAGAGAAGAATGGCTTAAAGAGCGAAAAAATAAGCTAATTTACTAGATTTCGCGAAACCTCGAGATCCGCAAGAATCTGCATAAGTCCTCGCGAATATGCGGGAGCTGGTAAGAAAAAAATCAACCGAGAGTGGTTGACCTTATCAGCTTCTAAGCGCTGGCAGTTGCTCGTCTTTTGGCACAAACTTTAGAGCAATCCCGTTATTACACCAGCGTTCTCCACGTGGAGGCGGGCCATCACTAAATACATGGCCTTGATGACCTCCACAGCGCACACAGTGATATTCCGTACGTGGCCAGATCATCTTGAAGTCAATTTTAGTCGCTACATGCCCGGCAATAGGTTGGGTAAAGCTTGGCCAGCCTGTCCAGCTTTCGTATTTATTTGCGCTTTCAAACAGTGGTAGATAACAGGCGGCGCAAATAAAAGTGCCTTCACGGTCCTCATAAACCAGATTACTGGATTCTGGGCGTTCGGTCTCTTCTTCAAACAGTATTTGATAAGCCCTGGATGAGAGTAATTTTCGCCATTCTTCATGTGGTTTGTTGAGGGGCGTAATAGGGTTGATTGCTTCTCCAACCACTTGTGCGCGAAAGCATGCGGGAATCAGCGGAAACACGGCTGCCAGGGCGAGCGTTTGTAACAGAGTGCGTCGTTTCATTAAATCTTATCCAAATCAACAAGGGTATTGGTGAACTGACTTTTGTAGCTCTTATCACCATGAGTTTATTTGTTACGTTTGTAGGTTACTACTGAAAATCATAATAGTAACCTACAAACAAATTTTGATAGTTGAAATACGGAATAATCGATTGTTTCAATTATAATTTATTCAAAAGTGCTTTGGCTTCAACTGCTAATACATTATCGCTTTTTAGCAACCTGCTGGAAATATGTATTAATCTTTCATCACTTAACAAATACCAGATCGGCAAGCTATCTTTATGACAAAGCAATGCTTCGACAGAGCAAAAGAGCTGATAGATGCGGCAAATAGTGAAGACCCGAACAGGGAAATCAGCGAAGGGAAAGATTGGCCGAAAGAGCTGCTTTACTCACGTCGCATGTCAGACATGCTCGAGCGCTATGCACCCGATGCCGATGATGCCATGAAACTGGCGGTGAGTGCTCAACACATCCAACGCTGGAAATCGCCACGCAGCGATTATCCGATGAATCGCAAAGGCTATCATCAATGGCGTGCTGGGCTATACAAATTTCATGCCGACACAGTTGCTGATTTGCTCGCAAAGGCTGGATATGAAGCTGAATTTATTGCGCGTGTAGCACAGGCCGTTGGGAAGAAATCGCTTAAGACCAATCCGGATACCCAACTATTGGAAGATGTTGCCGGGCTGGTTTTCTTCGAACACTACCTGCTTGACTTCGCTGGTAGACACCCTGAATACGACGAACAGAAGTGGCTTATTATTATTCGCAAAATTTGGAACAAGATGTCCGTCCGGGCTCATCAATATGCACTCGCTGGACACATCAAATTTTCAGATTCACTGGCTGCGATAATCCAGAAGGCAGTATCTGAATAATACAGGGTTCTGTTGCAGTAGCAAATTTGCAGGTTCTTAAATTGATTATTTGATCATCTGATCTGATAAGGTGAATCTTCTTCCATAGCAGATGCTGTGATTTAGATTATGTTGCTATTTCCCGAGCAATCGCTTTTCTTGTGGGAAACGTGGACTAAAGTCACCCTCGACACGCTTTTCCTGACTGGCTTTGCCTTTCTTCTTCCTTGCGTGCCCTGCGATTGATAGGCAACAAAGGAACCGGAACTAACAACGCTTGTTGCTGCCAAATGAACATAAGCTTTTGAATTTTTGATCGTTTGTTAATGTGTTTGACGCTCTATCCGCTTTCTAGTATTTTCATTTCTAATGGAAAATAGTATTTATTTTTTCCTGTAAGCTGCGTGCCGGCATGAAGAATTTGTTGGCATCTTCGAGAAGGCTCGTCCGCTTTAAACAAGCAGTCACGCTTAAGAGGAGAGACGATAATGCAACTGGGTATGATCGGTCTTGGACGAATGGGTGCCAACATGGTGCGGCGCCTGATCAATGGCGGCCACGAGTGCGTGGTATTCGACGTGTCGCCGGAAGCAGTGGAGGAACTGGTGAAGGAGAAAGCCATTGGCGCCACGTCAATGGCCGATCTTGTGAAGAAGCTCGCGAAGCCGCGGGCGGTGTGGCTGATGGTCCCTGCGGCGGTGGTAGATAAGACGATCGCAGACCTGCTGCCGTCGCTGGATCCGGACGATATTCTGATCGACGGCGGCAATTCACACTACGTCGATGATATCCGCCGCGCAAAAGAACTCGCTGCCAAACGCATCCACTACGTGGATGTGGGTACGAGTGGTGGGGTTTGGGGCCTGGAGCGCGGGTACTGCATGATGATCGGCGGCGAGTCCAAGGTGGTCAAGCACCTTGATCCGATCTTTGCTTGCTTGGCGTCCGGCCGAGGAAACGACATCCCGCGCACGCCCGGTCGCGAGCAGATCGGTGGTACGGCGGAACAGGGATACCTGCACTGCGGACCGAACGGGGGCGGGCACTTCGTCAAGATGGTGCACAACGGTATCGAGTACGGCCTAATGGCTGCGTATGCCGAAGGGCTGGGAATACTGCGCCACGCCAACATCGGCAAACACGAGCACGTGGTTGATGCCGAGACGACGCCACTGCGCGACCCTGAGTATTATCAATATGACTTTAATCTGCGTGATATTGCCGAAGTGTGGCGGCGCGGCAGCGTTATTGCTTCGTGGTTGCTCGACCTGACAGCGGCAGCGCTGGTCGAAGATGCCGATCTGAAGCAGTTCACCGGACGGGTGTCCGATTCCGGCGAAGGGCGCTGGACGATCAAGGCGGCGATTGACGAAGCCGTGCCGGTGCCGGTGCTCTCCACTGCACTCTATCAACGCTTCAGTTCGCGTGGCGAGGCGGATTATCAGGACAGATTACTCTCGGCGATGCGCCTCCAATTCGGCGGTCACCTAGAGAAACCAGGGAAGTGAGGCACTAGTCATGAACGGCCTCCATTCCGACGCGCTGGTCTTCTTCGGTGCAACGGGCGACTTGGCCTACAAGAAGATTTTCCCATCATTGCAAGCTATGGTGAAGCGCGGCAACTTGAACGTGCCGGTGATTGGCGTGGCTAAGTCCGGGTGGACGCTTGAGCAGCTGTGTGCGCGTGCTCGGGAGAGTATCGAGAAGCACGTCGGTCTCGATGCTGCAGCTTTCGACACGCTGTCGGGGTTGTTGCGCTACGTAGACGGTGACTACAACGATGCGGCCACCTACCAGGCCATCCGCAAAGAGCTGGGGTCGGCACTACGACCGATGCACTACCTCGCCATACCGCCTGCGCTCTTCGGAACAGTAGTCGAACAACTCGCCAGGGCCGGCTGCACCAATGGGGCGCGCGTCATCGTGGAGAAACCGTTTGGGAGAGACCTGCCGTCCGCACAGGCGCTCAACCACATTCTGGGGAAGACGTTTACCGAAGAAGCGATCTTCCGCATCGACCATTACTTGGGCAAGCGGCCAGTGCACAACATGGTGTTCTTCCGATTCACGAACGCGCTGTTAGAGGCGTTCTGGAACCGGACCCACGTCGAGAGCGTGCAGATCACCTTGGCAGAGAGCTTCGGGGTCCAGGGTCGGGGCGCATTCTACGACCAGGTCGGCACCATCCGCGATGTGGTGCAAAATCACCTCTTCCAGGTGTTGACCAATCTGGCGATGGAACCGCCGGTGCGCACTGACAGCGAGTCGATGCGCGACGAGAAGGTGAAGGTATTGAAGGCCATTCCGCCGATTGAAGCGACGAACCTGGTTCGCGGGCAGTTCCGTGGGTACCGGACGGAGGCCGGCGTGGCGCAGGACTCGCAGGTCGAGACGTTCGCAGCCTTGCGTCTTGAGGTCAATTCGTGGCGCTGGCAAGGAGTGCCGTTCTACATCCGCGCGGGCAAGTCGTTGCCCGTGACATGCACGGAGGTCCTGGTGCGCTTGCGCCGACCACCGACAGTCTTTCCGACCTGTAATCCAGAGGGAAACTACTTCCGTTTCCGTGTCAGTCCCGACATCACCGGCGCCTTCGGCGTGACGGTGAACGACCCGAAAGAGAAGATGGTCGGTCAGCAAATCGAGTTGCTGGCGAGTCGTTACCCCAGCGTCGAGCAAGTGGATGCCTACGAACGCCTGCTCGACGACGCCATGCAGGGCGATGCCACGTTATTTGCGCGCGAGGACTATGTGGAAGAGGCGTGGCGCATCGTTGATCCCGTCCTGAAGGCGATCACGCCGGTGTACGAATACGAGCCGGGAACCTGGGGACCGGCAGAGGTCGATCAGCGCGTCGTGCCACCCGGAGGATGGCAGAATCCGGTAGTCACCGGCTGAGATTTCCGGCCGAGCAGACATGAATTATCAAATTGCTGATCGAGAAAGTCATTGTTTCGCCCAACGACCTTGAGATGCTATTGCGCGGGCTTACTATCATTCGAAAAATTTGGAACAAAATGTTCATCCGGGCTCATCGGCATGCACTCGCTGGGCCCATCAAATTTTCAAATTCACTGACTGCAATAATCCATAAGGTAGTATCTGAATAATACAGGGTTCTGTTGCAGTAGCAAATTTTCCCCCAAGTCGTTCCGCCATGTAGCAATAATTGCTAATCGGAATAGTTGTCCAGACTTTGAATTATAGAGTTATGCATCAATATTTCATCGTTTAGGAATTTACAATTGAATTTACAATTAAATAGATTCTTTTTCAATCTACGAGGTAATAACTATGAATACGCTCATAACTTGGTTAATGAGTTCCTGTGTTTTAATAAGTAGTAGAAAATTGAAGGGACTAGCATATGTTTTTATAGTTGGAACGCTCTTGCTCAATACAGTATCCGCCTTTGCGGAACATCGTGCCGTTAATGTTAGCATTGGGGGTACTGGAGGGGCTGTTGATTCTGCCTCTGAACACAAAGTTCGCAAAGTTATCGGGCATGCGTTTACGGATGGAGCTGTCGATACTCTGTATGTATATAGCCCTAGAGCAGGAGGGCCTATTTTTATAGAAGGTGGCTTGTCTTTATGTGCAGAGGCGGGTTTTAGTGCAACAACAGAAAAATTCAATAATTTTATACATAAGCTAAACTCTATTCATCCTCCATCTGGTACTTTCTATAACGTAGAATTAACTAAAGCTTGTGAACCTATTGATGTAAGCCAACCACAAAGTTGTGGCGGAATCCAGGGGAAACAATGTGCAAGCACTCAACAATACTGTGATTTCGGTATCGGTCATTGCAAGATTGCCGACGGAGAGGGTACCTGCAAGGACAAACCTACAATTTGTACAGAGCAGTATGAACCAGTCTGTGGTTGCGATGGAATAACCTATGGTAATGCTTGCCACGCAGCATCAGAAGGTGTCTCCATTGATTATGTGGGTGAATGCAAACCATCTGAGTCATAAGCCTGAGGCGGAATTGCGGGAATGAAGTGCCCGCCGACAAGAGCTTTTAGTTACAAGTTATTTATTCTTTAAAATAAAAGCACCACCCTTCAAAACGCCCTCGGTCTAACTAACGTTGGGCGTTTTGCTTTCTTTATGAATTGAATTTTATAAGGAGCACAATTTTCCTTAATAAACTGCTTCATCTTGTCCTCACAAGCTTGCCATACGCTGGTTTTTTTTCGTCCAAATTTTGCAGATAATCATGATCACAGGTGTTAATAAGTCAGTAATTTCTCAGGTGTGAATAAAAATTATTAATTTATTAACTAAAGCTAACAATCAAGCACTTGATTGGTCCGTTTGTAATCCATTGATTTTTATTGTCTAAGAAATTATTACTTGCTAAGTTCACTCTTGAACATAGGGTAAGGGTTGTGACATGGCTCAACACAGTTTTATGACGTAGTCTTTTCATATGTCATAAATCTAATTGATAACCATTACCATTCGTAATAGACTTGTAATGACTACTACTAATGCGGAGTGATTGCAATGTATTTTCGATTTCTTGTTACAACATCTATATTGAGCTGCATGAGTGTACTATTTATGACGCACGTGTTTGCAGATCAATCTAAATTAAGTATTGAACAAATTAGAAATCTGCCGATTATGCAATCGCTAGGGCACAAAATATTCTTCGATACCAATTTATCGAATCCGCCAGGACAGGCATGTTCTAGCTGTCACGATCCTAAAACAGCTTTTTCAGATCCTGATTTAGATTTGCCTGTTTCAAGAGGGGCAGTAGAAGGGAAGACAGGCACTATTAATGCACCGATTGTAATGTACACAGCGTTTATCCCCGCTTTTCATTTTGATTCTGAAGAGAGTTTGTTTATCGGGGGACAGTTTTTAGATGGGCGCGAAACTACTTTAGAAGAACAAGCAAAAAAACCTTTCCTTAACCCGGATGAGATGAATAATCCAGACAAAGCCAGCGTAATTGAAAAAATTAGAAATGCTTCGTATGCTGCCGAATTTAAGCTGGTTTTTGGGCAGGACGCGCTAGATGATGTTGACAAAGCCTATGATTATGTTGCTTCTGCGTTAGCAAGTTTCGAACGTAGTGCCATTCTTAGCCCTTTCACTTCTAAGTATGACTATTACTTGGCTGGTGCGGTGAAATTATCAGAACAAGAGGAACGTGGGTTACAGCTTTTTGAGGCTAAAGACAAAGGAAATTGCGCAGCTTGCCATCCTAGTAGACCTATTGATGGAAGACCGCCTTTATTTACAGATTTCACCTACGATAATTTAGGTATCCCCTCTAATCAGAAGCTTCTAGAAGCTAAAGGGGCAGATTTTGTTGATATTGGTTTAGGAAAAACAGCTAAAGACGACACGGATAATGGTAAATTTAGAGTACCAACCTTACGCAATATTGCGAAAACAGCGCCTTACATGCATAACGGTGTGTTTACTAGCTTAAGAGAAGCAGTTGATTTTTATAACACGCGGGATATTGATGGAAAATGGCCTAAACCAGAAATTGCAGCAACTATGAACACTGAGGAATTAGGTAATCTAGGTTTATCTGATCAAGAAGTAGATGATATTGTTGCTTTTATGAGGACCCTAAGCGATGGTTACGAATCAGGTGAACATGCAAAGATCGAGTCGGCAGGCGCCATAAACTTACCTTATGTGCGTATTGAAGGGCAAGATGTTGCTAGCAAGATATACTCTGTTCGAATGGAACAAATTACCGCAGAGCAAAACTCTCCCCTGTATCATGTGACTCAACTTAAGGAGTTATCTTTAGCTGATGATGTTTATCTTAATGACATCCCATACTATTCGTTAGATACAGGTATATTAGAAATTCCAGCTATTAAAAAAGAACATGAGAATGGTAAACAATCAACTTATGTCGCACAGTTTAAACAGACAACCCCTAATGGGAATTTAGTCTTTGAGCTAGGCTATTATAAAGAGTGGCAGTGAAAAACTAGAGCGCTAGTCTCTTCCAATATGAAAAGAGATTATTCCATCACCGATAATCCGATGCGCTCTACCATGGTGCATGATTTCGAAAATATCCAACATCATATGTCTCTGGAAGGTATTGGCACTGTCATTAATCTTGGTTTGTGTGGCACATCTTCATCAGTTAGTCCTTTTCTGGAAAATTATCTTCCTGCGACCTATTTGCGGCACTATTTGCCGCTTGCGATCCTTAATGTAAATGAGCGTTCTGTACTTGGCCACCTCAGTTCTGCTGCTGGCCGCTGTTTGAGAACGTTGCGTATCCACTTATCGTGGATCATATCAGTCCAGCGCGCCCGGTATAAATCCGTCAAAGCCAGTCGCATCAGGAAATCGCGTAATGGTGCTGGATAAAGTATGCACGCGTCGTAGATGACAGTGAAGTGCGAACTCATTCATTCGTACCCTATCTTGAGTACTTGAGCTTGTTCGGCCAGTTCATCAAGGGTTTTGCTGCGTTCTGCATCGATTCGCTCTTTGTAAGCAATTACATCCTGGTAGCGGACGCGGCGGTGTGTGCCGATCTTGTGGAATGGGATCTCTCCACGTTCTAGCAGCTGCACAAGGAACGGACGCGAAACGTTGAGTACATCCGCTGCTTCTTGAGTAGTGAGTTCAGCGTGAATCGGAATGATGCTGACCGCATTGCCTTCACCGATTTCAGTCAGAACATCTACGAGCAGTCGCAGCGCTGACACTGGCACGCGAACTGGATGGGTGGCACCTTTGTCGTCGACGATTTCGATCTGTTGGGTTTCTGCCCGGGTCTGCAAGTAGGCAGATAGTGCCCGGCCGCTTTCGCGAGCAACAGCAACCTCTTCGGCCGTTGGCAACGAGTGTGGGGGTGAGAGTGTAGTTATAGCAGTCTCCTGATAGATTCAAGCAGCATCATGAGAACAAATGTAATCGAAATAAGCGAAAATTCAAAATATTCGAAACAAAATGCTCTAGGAGTAGCTTGAACTTGAGACACCCAAATAAACACCCATTTACACTCAATCTGTCGTCAAGTCACCATAATGCTTGATTCATAAGCTGAGCAGCACCTTTATAGAACCTTGCTAACCCATTGAGAAGGAAACTAAAATGGAAGTAGTTCACCTCAACCAGAAGCAATTGACTGCTTGTTGGCACAGCAGCGAGGCAATCCTCGAACACCGACGTAGCAGGGGAATCGGTCCAAAGTTCCTGAAGTTGGGCGGTCGCGTACTCTACCACCAGGTTGACATCGAGACTAATGAAGAATCGTGCTTGTCCATTTCAACTGGCGTCAGCTTGTCGCTGACGCCAGTTGAAATATATGCCGTATTGCCAGTAAACTTTCACCTTCAGATAACTTCAGGAATTCTCCCATGAACATGTTCACTCCAGGTCTTGATTACCTTCGAATAAACCTATGAGCAACGAGAGCAACAATTTGAGACTGGCAGTACTGATTGATGCAGATAACACCTTCAAGGTGATTGACCTCATTGATGAATTGTTCGAGGAAATATCAAAATTTGGAGATGCGAGTGTCAGACGTATTTATGGTGACTGGACACAAAATCAACTGAGCCGTTGGAAGGAAATTCTGCCTAAACACGCCATTCAACCCGTTCAGCAATATGCTAACACCAAAGGCAAGAATGCAACGGATAGCGCGTTGATTATTGACGCCATGGATCTGCTCTACACAGCTCCACTGGATGGTTTTTGCATCGTTTCCAGCGATAGCGATTTCACTAGACTAGCAATTCGATTCCGCGAATCCGGTAAACTGGTCTACGGATTTGGTGAGAAAAAAACACCAGAATCGCTGCAAGCCGCCTGCAATGAATTCAAATATTTCGAAATTCTCTCGCAAAACAAACAGGTCGAAAGTGAAAACAGCCTTTCGACACAAACGGAAGACATTTCTAGCAAATCCAAAGCAAGCTCGAAAAAGAAAACCACAAAATCTGTGACATCTTCGAGTGAAGCTGCAGCCACACCCGACACCAAGAAAAGCTCCAGGGAGCTGGCGATGGATACCAAACTGGTATCACTGATCCGTTCTGCAATTGAAGCGCTTTCCGATGAAGACGGCTTTGCTCACATGGGTGAGGTGAAAAAACATATTGTGAAGAACTTCTCGGCATTCGACTCGCGCAATTATGGATACGCAAAATTCAGCGACCTCATCAAAACTATTGGTTTGTTCCAAGTAGACACTCAGAATCAACGTATTAAGGATAAAAGAAAAAAGTGAGCGAGACCCTGGTTTTCTGTATCGCTCATAAGCTGTTTCCTTCGCCTACTAATACTAATAAAAAACTAATTGATTAGTCCGCTTTTAACTTATTGATGTTTAACAATGTTATTTTAGTCAATTGCGGATTTCACACATTTGTTGGTAGCGACACTATAGCTGATCCCATATAAAATGATTTAAAGTGCATAAGCGGTAAAGAGCTGCTCGATGGAGCATCCTTCCTTTTTTCTGATTGTTTTGGCCTGG
>NZ_FNPJ01000070.1 GCF_900107265.1 Nitrosomonas sp. Nm33
TCTGACTCCTCTAATGATGAAACTCTTTTCCAAATTCGCTTCATCATAAGGAATTCAGATTCCTTTTACTTCTTTTCTTATGTCGAACTCACGTTAATTACTTGAGGGAGAAAAAGAATGGTTAACGCAATCAGTATATTATTTGGTATGCTGATAATTATCGATCATTTTAAACCGGTATGAGCCGCAAACAGAGAAAGCTATCATGAGCAATGACACCTTCAATCTTGATAAAAATCAACTGATCCAACGTGCCTTCAATCAGATGGAGCAGTATATACAAGGTGCTGGCTATACCTTACGCCAGAAGCTGGCCTTGACTTGCCGCATTCTGTTCGATAATGGTCATGATTCTGGTCTTGCTGGCCAGATCACGGCGCGTATGGAACAGCCAGGTACTTTTCTGACGCAGCGACTTGGCTTGGGATTCGACGAGATCAGTGCGGGTAATTTATTGTTGGTTGATGAGAATCTGCAGGTACTGGAAGGGGATGGCATGGCTAATCCCGCCAATCGCTTCCATGCCTGGGTCTATCGCGCGCACCCTGATGTGCGCTGTATTATTCATACCCATGCAGTGCATACGGCAGCTTTGAGCATGCTCGAGGTGCCTTTACAAATTTCTCATATGGATAATTGCGTACTGTATGATGATGTGGCTTTTCTTCCCAAATGGCCAGGGGTGCCAGTGGGTAATGAGGAAGGTGAGCTGATTGCCTCAGCATTGGGCAATAAACGGGCTTTATTGCTGGCGCATCATGGCCTGCTGGTGGCTTGTGGCAGCATTGAAGAAGCCTGCCTGCTGGCGCTTGCATTCGAGCGGGCTGCGCGCATGCATTTGCTGGCTGCCTCTGCTGGTAAGATTCAACCGATTGATCCTGAACTCGGGCGTGAAGCACACGATTGGATTCTGCGTGCACAACGCAGTGCAGCTGCATTTGCTTACTATGCGCGCCGCAGCCTGAAACAGCAGCACAATGCAGATTGCTTGCTAGAATGATTTCGCTTTATTTTAATTCCCTGACACAGCGATTTGCGATCTGGTTTGCACTTGCCGCGCTATTACCCATACTTCTGATTGGTTATAGTCTGTTGCATACGTTTGAGACCGAGATGCACAAGGCTGCTATCCAGCAGGTTTCAGCAATTGCTGATAAAAAGGTCGAACAGATCGATTTTTACTTAGAGGAACGATTGCTCGATGCTCATCTGATTGAGGGAGCGGAGACTACCCATCAAGCCATTGATCAATTTATTAATGTGTTTAATCGGTATGGTGTTGATTCCGAGATTTATCGTGAGCTGGACGCAACATATCGCGAGCACTTTGAACGCTTCGTCAGCGGCGCAGGGTATTACGATGCATTCCTGGTTTCTATGGATGGATCGGTTGTTTTTACAGTTGCTCACGAGGCTGATTTTGCCACTAACTTGCTTACTGGTCTTTATCGCAATACAGGACTGGGTCAGGTATTTCGTCAGGCAGTGGAGACAGGGAAGAGCAGCATCTCGAGTTTTGAGTATTACGAGCCTTCTAGAGGCGCCATTGCAGCCTTTATTGGCGTTCCCATTGTTATTGACCATGTAATACATGGCGTTTTTGCACTTCAGATTTATAGTGAACGTGTATTTGAGGTGCTCACCAACAATGTCGGTCTCGGAGAAAGCGGTGAAACGATCGTTACCCGTTTTGAAGACGAACAGACAGCATTAGTGATGGCACCCTTGAAAGATGAGCCTGATGCAGCCTTAAAGCGGACCATTTCTCTTAAAAATCCCATTCTGTCAAGTACCATCAAAAAAAGTCTGGACGGTGAGGCTGGTGGTGGAATGGCCATCGATTATCGTGGTCATCAGGTGGTAGCGGCCTGGCGTTATTTCCCGCGAACGAAGTGGGGAATGGTGGTGCAAATCGATGTGGAAGAAGCTTTTGCCTCCGTCTTTCGGGTACGTACCATTGGCTTTGTGATTCTATGTTTGACCCTTATCCTTGCCACGCTAGGTGCGATGTTGTTCAACCGGCGTGTGATGACACCTCTGAAAAATCTCAATGAAGGGGCGCAGGCGATTGCGTCGGGAGATCTGCAGCAGCGAGTCCCGAGTGAAGGGTGGGATGAGGTAGGGACATTGGCTGATGCCTTTAACACTATGACCGAACGGTTGAATACCAGCTACCGTGAGCTGGAAGATCGTGTAGCAGAAAGAACAGCCGAGCTGGAATATGCCAATGCCGAATTAGCCATCAAGGAAGAGGAGACGCGTTCAGTGGTCGAGCATATGGTGGATTGTGTCGTTACGACCGATGAAAGAGGCTTCATGCTTTCGGTCAATCCAGTGATGGAAAAGCTGTTTGGCTATACCAGCGAAGAAGCGGTTGGTCAGAATATAGCTATTCTGGTTCCAGAGCCTGATCGCAGTCAGCATCAGTTTTATATGGAGCGCTATTGCAAGACGGGTTATGGGCAAAAATATGTCGGTCGCCCGTATTTAAGCGGATCTCATGGTATTGGCTTAGAAAGGGAAGTGGAAGGGATACACAAAAACGGTGAATTGATTCCTATCTATCTCGCGGTTAGTGAATATTTCGTGGGAGGGAAACGCCATTTTACTGGTGTAATGCGTGATATCCGTGAGCACGTAAAAATCATGAAGGATCTGGAAAATGCTCGGCTGGAGGCAGAGCAGGCCAATAAAGCCAAATCAGCTTTTCTGGCAGTGATGAGTCACGAGATTCGAACGCCCATGAATGGTGTGATTGGAATGGTTGAAGTCTTGCAGCAATCAAGCTTAACCAGCTACCAGATGGAAATGACCAATCTGATCAAAGAATCAGCGTTCGCCTTGCTGGACATAATTGAGGATATCCTTGATTTCTCAAAAATTGAAGCAGGCAGGATAGAGATCGAGCTCGCACCAATACCATTGGCGACGGCGGTGGAAAAAGCGTGCAGCATGCTGGAACATCTGGCGGCGAACAGGGGGGTAGAGCTGACTTTATTTACCGACCCGACTATCCCTGAGGAAGTACTTGGTGATGCGTTGCGTCTACGCCAGGTGCTGGTCAATTTGATCAACAATGCGATTAAATTCTCCAGTGGTCAGCAGCGACCAGGTCGAGTGTCAGTCCAGGTGACCATGACCGAATTGACCTCAGAGCGTGTACTCATTGCCTTCCAGATAATGGATAATGGTATCGGTATGAATGAAGAGACGTTGAAGCGTCTGTTCACTCCTTTTAGCCAGGGAGATATATCTACCACCCGGCGTTTTGGGGGGACTGGCTTAGGACTGACGATCACTCATCATTTGGTAGAATTGATGGGAGGAGAGATCACCGTTCAGAGTATACCGGGTGAAGGTTCCACTTTTATCGTACACCTACCATTTAAACCTTTACCGACTAAACCAGTTAGTCGCGATAAAATGGTTGATCTTAGTGGACTTTCATGTCTAGTGATTGGTGACGAAGAGGGGATAAGTAACGATCTGGTTGCCTATTTGAAGTTTGTAAATGCGAATGTTGAACGTGTGACTGATCTTGCCGCGGCGCGTGAGCGCATCAAGAAGCTTCCTCCCGGGCAATGGCTGCTCGTGATTGATGCCGGTCATGAGGAGCCGCCTGTAGATGAACTACGTTTGGCTTTCCGCACCCGAGCAATGCTGAAGACGGAAGAAAAGCCTCATTTTGTCATCGTTAAAAGGGGACGGCGTCATCTCGGACGCATCCAGCCAGACGGATCGGTTACGCTAGATGGGAATATTCTGTATCGGCAAGCATTTCTTCAGGCAGTTGCCGCTGCCGCAGGTAGAGCAAAACTGGAGGAAGAAGTGCCTACTCCTCAAGGGATTAAACGGATTACACCACCTTCTCGTGAGGAAGCTTTGCAACTAGGGAAACTGATTCTGGTAGCGGAAGATAATGAGATCAACCAGAAAGTTATTCGACAGCAACTGGCTTTGCTGGGGTATGCCGCAGATGTGGCAGCAGATGGACAGGAAGCCTTGCAGCGTTGGGAAAGCGGAAACTATGCTTTGCTCCTGAGTGACCTGCATATGCCGAAGATGGATGGCTATCAGCTTACCCAAAATATCCGCAGTGCCAAGAAAGGGAAGACCGATATTCCAATCGTAGCGCTAACTGCCAACGCGCTCAAAGGTGAAGCCGACAAATGCCGTGCTCTCGGCATGAACGATTATTTGAGTAAGCCAGTACAGCTGCAACAACTCAAAGTCACACTGGAGAAATGGATGCCTGCACCAGAATATAAGCCAGTTGTGCCTGCTGAGCAAGCTGCGGGCAGCCAAGCAATTACACCGGTGGTAGATGTGGGTATACTCGAAGCATTAGTGGGCAATGATCCCGCAACCATTCGAGAATTTTTGCAGGATTTCCGTACCAATACCAGCGAAATTGGCGAGCAATTGCGGGATGCTGCTCGAAAGAATCAATTCGATTTAATCAAGGCGGCCGCGCATAAACTCAAATCATCGGCGCGATCAGTCGGAGCAATGATGCTGGGCGAATGGTGTGCGAAAATAGAGCAAGCAGCTAAAGATAGCAATGAAAAAGAATTAGCCAGTTTGTTGCCTCATTTCGAAGAAGAACTGAAGGCGGTCGATAACTATCTGGCAGCACTGGATAAGATCCAATAAGAAAAATAGGAATATTAACAATGAAAATTCATGAGTACCAGGCTAAGGAGATTTTACGCCGTTATGGTGTAAAGACACCGCCAGGAATCGCATGCTTCAGCGTGGATGACGCTGTTGCTGCTGCCGAAAAACTAGGTGGTGACAAATGGGTAGTAAAAGCACAAATCTATGCAGGTGGAAGGGGTAAAGGGGGAGGAGTCAAATTAGCACGATCGCTGGCAGAAGTTCGGTTACTGGCGGAAGGCATGCTGAACAAACCACTTATTACGCCGCAAACGGGATCAGCCGGCCAAGTGGTTCATCGCCTCTATATCGAGCAGGGTGTGGACATCCAGCACGAATATTATGTGGGAATCGTGATAGATCGCAGTCGTCAGCGTGCCTGCCTGATGGCAAGTTCGGAAGGGGGCATGGACATCGAACAAGTTGCTGCGAGCACACCAGAAAAGATCCGGAAAATTCTGATCAACCCGATGGCCGGACTGAGCGATCAGGAAGCTGATACTTTAGCGCGCAAAATCGGCATACCTGCATCCAGTCTGCCCGCAGCACAAGTTTTACTGAAAGGGTTATATCAAGCTTTTGATGAGAATGATGCTTCGCTGCTTGAAATCAATCCGCTCATTGTGACGAGTGACGGTCAGGTACTTGCATTGGATGCAAAAATGAATTTCGATGATAACGCGCTGTTTCGCCATCCTGATATTGTTGCTTTGCGTGATCTGGATGAAGAGGATCCGGCAGAAATCGAAGCAGCCGAGCATGGTCTTTCCTATATACCGCTCGATGGCAATATTGCTTGCCTGGTGAATGGTGCAGGACTTGCCATGGCTACGATGGATATCATAAAGCTCTATGGTGGCAGTCCCGCTAATTTTCTTGATGTGGGGGGTGGAGCGACTGTTGATAAAGTGACCGAGGCATTTAAGATCATGCTGCGTAATCCAAAATTGCGGGCTATCCTGGTCAACATCTTTGGCGGAATCATGAAATGCGATGTCATTGCGCAAGGGGTTACCATCGCAGCAAGGGAAGTAAAATTAGCGATACCGTTGATTGTGCGTCTGGAAGGAACCAATGTGGAAGTGGGTAAAAAAATTCTGGCTGAATCGGGATTGTCGATTATTTCTGCAACGACTATGGCCGATGCTGCTGAGAAAGCAGTGAGGGCAGCAACATAGAAGCAATGGGAGTCTAAATTATGTCTATTTTGATTAATAGTAATAGCCGAGTGATCACCCAAGGTATCACGGGTAAAACGGGGCAGTTTCATACCCGACTGTGTCGCGAGTATGCCGATGGACAGCAATGTTTCGTGGCAGGTGTCAATCCCAAAAAGCCGGGTGAGGAGTTTGAGGGGATACCCATTTTCGCTACTGTGCAGGAAGCCAAAGAGGCTACGGGTGCGACCGCCTCGGTCATTTATGTACCCCCTGCATTTGCAGCAGCAGCGATCGATGAAGCAGTAGAAGCGGAACTTGATCTGGTCGTTTGTATCACGGAAGGCATACCCGTGCGCGATATGCTGCGTACTCGTTATAAGATGGAGGGACGCAAAACACTGCTGATTGGGCCGAATTGCCCTGGCATCATCACGCCTGATGAGATTAAAGTTGGCATCATGCCCGGCTATATTCATAAGAAAGGGCGCATTGGTGTAGTTTCGCGATCTGGTACGCTGACCTATGAAGCCGTTGCCCAGCTCATGGCATTGGAGTTAGGTCAATCCACCTGCGTGGGGATCGGCGGAGATCCGATTAACGGGTTGAAACATCTCGATGTGATGAAGCTGTTCAATGATGACGATGAAACCGATGCAGTATTGATGGTGGGTGAGATCGGTGGAACCGATGAAGAAGAATGTGCCCGCTGGATCAAGGACAACATGAAAAAGCCGGTGGTTGGCTTTATCGCAGGCCTGGCAGCACCACCAGGCAAACGTATGGGACATGCTGGAGCAATTATTGCCGGTGGTAAAGGAACAGCGCAGGAAAAAATTGCCGTCATGGAAGAATGCGGGATTCGTGTCTCCCGCAACCCGGCGGAAATGGGTAAATTGCTCAAATCGGTGTTATAACCACAAGGGCACTGATTCAGGAATTTCCCTAATTCCATTTCCAAATCAAATATGACACGAAGGCGAGCCGCAGACAGTATAAATAATACGGCAAGGTGAAGCCGACAAAGTCAGGTTTGATTTAGGAATGGAATAAGAAATCGTTTGGAGAGAATAAAGAGGAAGTTAACAATGTATCGAGTTTCAGCTGTGTTTTTAATCGCCGTGTTTTTAGTCGCTTTGCTGGCAAGCTGTGCCCCGACTCAGCCACTCCCACCACCAGCTAAGCCCGAAAAACCTGTGCCTGGAGCACAGCCGGCTCCGGCACCAATGAAGCGTCCGTCCGGTCCTTTACCACCCAGTACGCGACCAACTTACAATCTGGGTGGCTATCCTCCTGCTACCAAGGAAGGCTATATTGATGGTTGTGAGACTGCGAAGAAAACCCGCTATGGTTACAAGGATGAGCAGCGCTATCCTAATGATGAACAATACCGCATGGGATGGGATGATGGATTTGCGATTTGCCGTGGTAAACGTTAAATAAACCTAAAAACAGTTTTTAGGTTAAAAGCAATATCACGCAAATTTGTTCGATCTTTTTTTCGATTTGGATGAAGCTATCCTTGATCAGCTTGAAATCTAAGTTAAGAGCGGTTCTTTCTTTTTTATTAGCGTTAACAACATTAGCCGCGTTATCCGTCTGGCCGGCCGATATACCAGATGCTGTCCGTCAAGCACTAAAGCAAGCAAGTATTCCTGAGACGGCGATTGGCATTTATGTAAAAGAAGTCAGTGGCAAACAGCCAGTGCTTGCTGTTAATTCAGATACCGCCATGAATCCTGCTTCGGTGATGAAGCTGGTGACTACCTATGCGGGGTTGGAGTTGCTGGGCCCTGCTTACAACTGGCGGACTGAGATCTATGCATTGGGCAAGATAAAGGATGGGGTCTTGCGAGGCGATCTCGCGATCAAAGGGTATGGTGATCCCAATCTCAATCTGGAAAATTTCTGGCTATTAGTTCGCCAGATTCGTCAGACTGGCTTAAAAGAGATTACAGGTGATTTGCTTCTGGATAACAGTTACTACAATGTTGCTGTGGGCGATCCAGGTGCTTTTGATGGTAATCGCTATAAAACCTATAATGTTTTTCCTGAAGCAGTGCTGGTCAATTACCGCACCTCAGCGCTGCATCTGATACCCCAGGCGGAAAATAATACAGTGCGAATAGTGGTTGATCCGGCCTCGGAATTGCTCGATTTAAAGAATAATCTGAAACTGATTCGTGGTAATTGCGGTGACTGGAGTAACCAACTGCATGTTGAGGTGCGTGAACAGCAAGGAGACAATGGCCGGATTACCGTTATTCTCAGCGGTAACTACGCGATGCAATGTGGTCAGAATACTTATCATTTGAGCCTGCATGAAAATTCAGCCTACGTGCATGATTTATTCAAAAAATTATGGAGACAGCAAGGCGGTTCATTTAGTGGCAGCGTGCGCAATGGCGTCGTGCCAAATGGAATAGCACCGCTCAAAGTGCATCACTCACCACCACTTGCGCAAATTATTCGCGGAATCAATAAATTCAGTAATAACGTTGCTGCACGACAGCTCTATCTGGCGCTAGGGGAAACGATGATGCCATCCAATGGCCATACCTCTGTCTCGCTGGAGCAATCCGATCAAGCCATCAGGCGATGGTTGCTTGCTAAACGTTTAAGCTTCCCTGAACTAATTATGGAGAATGGCTCGGGGTTATCGCGCCAGGAACGGATTAGTGCTAGCCAAATGGGGGAATTGCTGGTAGCAGCATTCCACAGTCAGGTAATGCCGGAATTTATCTCCTCCTTAGCGATTGCCGGGATGGATGGCACCATGAGGAACCGCTTCAGAGGTACTTTGGTTGCAGGGAGGGCGCATATGAAAACGGGCACGCTCAATGAGGTAACGGCGATTGCTGGTTATTTACAGGATCATAAAGATCGTCGTAATGTTGTCGTTTTCTTCATTAATCACCTGCAAGCGGCTAACGCACGCTCAGCTATGGATGCGTTGATCAGATGGGTATATGAAAGAGCATAACTATCAATATAATTCAGCCCGGATATTCGCTAGAAAATGAAATGATGGTGAGGTATTTTGTGAGCAGATTGAATGCTTCGCTCGAAACTCATCAGCAAGTATGCATGTTATCCCTGAGCAGAGTTAATAGATCGTTCCAGTAAAACCTTTACCGTTCGCGGTGAGCAGTGAGCTAGTCGAATTGTCGAACCGCTCGGCCTGAGCCTGTCGAAGGCCGAGCGGTTCTTCTTTTGTAAAGTTTTATTGGAACGGTCTACGGGTAATCCTTCACCGCTCGCGGTAAGCAGTGAACTTGCCGAGCTGTCGAACCGCTAACCGCTCGCAGTGAGCCTGTCGAACTGCTAAACAGCTAACATCGGCCTTCGACGGGCTCAGGCCGAGCGGTTCTTATGAAAAGTTTTTACTGGAACGATCTTATTTCATTTCCAAATCAAACATGGCACGAAGGCGAGCCGCAGACAGTATAAATAATACGGCAAGGAGAAGCTGACAAAGCCAGGTTTGATTTGGAAATGGAATTACTAGTATTTTATTTGCGACCGAATTATTTTATAGAAAGGAGAAAAATGATATCTACTCGAATGAGTGCTGCCTTCCGGCTATTGGTACTGATTCTCGGTATCAGTAGCGTGTTTCCGAGCTGGGCGGATAAAGTAAATGGAACATTTTCCGCACAACAATCATGCCCGGCCTATGTCTCAAAAAATAAACTGACCAACCCGGATCAGACCACGCTTCAGGTGGGGGAGAATTACCAGACACTTGAGGTTAATCGACCTGATCGTCCAGGCTGGTACCGAATTATCGTGCCGGGTGCCCATCCTAAAGAGCGCTGGGTCAGTGCCGACTGTGGACAATTCCAGACCGAACAAGGAGCAGGAACAAGGGCAGGAGCAGGGAATAATGTTTGTAACACTGCCGGTCGAGCCGATAGTTATGTGCTCGCGCTCTCGTGGCAACCTGCATTCTGCGAAACTAAACCACAAAAACCAGAATGCCAGATTACCGATCCGGTTTCTTATCAGGCACAGCATTTTACTCTGCATGGTCTATGGCCCAACCAACAGCAATGTAATAAGGAGTATGCATTCTGTGGTGAGGTTACTGACCAGAAAAAGAATTTTTGCGATTATCCGGCAATCAAGCTGGATGCTGATTCTCAGGCTGCATTGGCAGAAGTTATGCCCAGTGTAACGGCCGGCTCTTGTTTGGAGCGGCATGAGTGGCATAAGCATGGCACATGCCAGGCCACTTGGTCTATGGAGGAATATTTTGACCTGTCAGTGGATTTAACTCGTCAATTTAATGAAGCGGGCATGGCTGATTTCATGAATCGCAAAATCGGCCAGCAAGTACGTACCGAGGATTTTCTAAATCGCATAGTCGCTGTCCTTGGACCAGCCGCGCGAGACAGGGTGAAATTGAAATGTGAACAGGGAATGTTAGTAGAAGTGCAGATTAGCCTCATCGCTGACCTGGCGCGAGGCAAGGAGCTCGAGCAGCTGATTGCCCAGGCGCCAAAACAAACTCCTTCCACCTGTAAAGAAGCATTTTTCGTTGATCCTATCGGCTATCAGCAATGAACGATGTAGGTAGAACAGCAGATACAAAACACCGCTCGACCTGAGCTGTTAGCCTGTTGAACAGTCGAAGGCTGATGTCAGTTGCTCAGTGATCGGTGTAAGCACACTGTGAAATTTCAGTGCTCCCTTTTGGATGCGATAGACGCCATCGAACACCAGGTAATGCAGATGAATGTTGAGATTGGCCGAACCGAGTCGTGATTGCGCCAGTTTAAGCATCTCACCGTTTAAATCCTGCATGTTTGATCAGAAAAGTAGAAATGGTGTATTAAATCATCTACAGTATCGGCGTCAACAGCAGCGGTGCCGAAGTGGAAGGGGCCGAAACTCTCGCTTCCTGCGTGAAGGATGGCGCCTTGGCGAAAGGCGTGAAGCAGCAGTCGGCTATTGCCGCTCGTGATCGCATCCTGCAGCGCCTGACTTGCCGAAGAGCCGGTCTTCGGCAAGTCGATGTGTAGGATCAGCTGTCGCGGGCGATTCGGTAATATCGGAGACTGGTGAACTTCTTTGTGTGGCAGTACGCTGTCCGGCCCGCCGGCGCAGCTCGCCGATCTCGGCCGCGAGCACTGCCACGAGCTGCGCCATGACGTTGACGTCCAGCCCGGCGCTGGCCTGCGCGTCCTCAATCACGTCGTCGGACAGGAGTGCGTCCTCCTTGAGGAAGCGCCGCGCGACCGCGAGGTTTGACGACTTGTAGTACTCGACGATCTCCTGCGCCAGCGCCTTGGGCAGTCGGTAGCGGCCGCCCGCCACGCCGGCGGCCATCGCGCGGCGCAGCAGCCATTCGAGCTGGACGATGCGGTCGAACTCCGCCGGCGCCGACGCGGCAGCCAGCTTCTCGGCGCGGGCGAACACAGTGCGCAAACGCTCCACTTCAGTGCCGCAGATGGCCAGGATCCGTGACAAGGTCTCCATCTGCACGTCGAGCGTGGTGTGTGTCGCCGGATCAATGCGATCGTCGAACAAGTCGCCTGACTCGCCGAGATATTCGGTCGCCACGCGCCGGTTCGACGCGCGGTAATACTCAATGATCCGGCGCGTAGTCTCGGCGTCGAGCTTGTACGTCCCGTTGCCGATGCCGCGGTCAATGGCCTCTTTTATCAACCAGTTGAGCTCGCGCATCTTGGTCACCGCGTTGGCGACGAACTTGAAGGCCAGTAACTCGGCCGGCAGGCTGCGGTTCTCGGACTTGCTGTGAATGTCCTCCGCTGCGACGATTTGGCCGAGGTCATAAGTGATGCCGCAGGCATCGAGCACCCGGCTGGTCAGGCTCTCGCGCCCAGCAGCCATGCGGTCGAACACCTGCACCTTGACCGCGGCCCTGCCGAACTCCTCGGCCCATGGCGCCAGCAGTGCGTACCAATCGAGCCGGCCCTGCGCATGCGAGTTCCACACCAGCGGCTGCGTGCGGTTGATCGCCTTCACGCTCTGGTTGAAGCCCGACACCATGATACGGTCCTGGCGACGCAGCACGGCAACAATCGTCGTATCCGGCGTCACCAAATCATGACTGCACAGGATCTCGCGGAGCAGCCGCGGACTGGATAGGCTAAAGTACTCGGAGGACATGACGGCCGTATGAAAATCTGGGCTTGGTGGCTGACTCTCGGCGAGCGCCTGCTCCAGGCTCATCACAGCTTTGATGTGCACGAAATCCGACCGTTCGTGCAGCTTGCTGTCGCGCGGCGTCGCCTCCACTGCGAGGCGATGCGCTCCTATGAACGTCGGCGGGATCCAGATCTTGTTCGTCGCAAACGTCTTGCGCATTCCGGCCAACACCGCCTGGATCAGGCTGGTACCGGTCTTCGGCATGCCGATATGGATATGCAGCGCGTTCATCGCTACCAAGTCGTGGCCTTTAGGTAGAGCGTCTTCCAGCGGTAGCCCGTGTCCTCGCATACCGTTGGCAGAATACGCACGATCCCGTGCAGGATCGTGCCATCGTACGGCAGCGTCTTGAGGCGGCCGCCGACAAGGGTATAGGAAAAATAAACGCTCTTTTTCATAAGAAATGAATGTACAGAAAAACGGATGGAGTGTCAAACACTCTAATAAGCGATCAAAAATTCAAAAAATTTGTGCCCATTTAGTAGCAAAAATTGCTGAATTTAGATCATTTTTTGTTTTTCAGGCGAAAGACGCATAGGGAGAATGATCAGCTCAACCATAAAGAAAGCTGAGAAAGATGAGTCATAAAGATTAAAAAATCAAATATTTGTACTAGTACTCAAGGTGGCGGGCAGGCAATGTTCAATGTCGATGTCGAACATCCGTTTTAACAGGCGCACCCAACTAATGCGTGCAGACGCTGAGGAAAATGGTACACCGCTATTCGTATCGGATGCATTACCTTTGCTCTCTCTTCTTGCTACCAGGAATAATCTCGTTGCGCAGCCTCGCATTCAGGGCGACTAAGATAGACCCCATCGAGTACCAGACAATGCAGGTGACTGTTGAGATTGGCTGCTGAACAAAGCGTTGGAGGAGTGTGATCGCACCAGTTTGTGCATCACACCGTTTTAATCCAGCTTGCTTGAGTAGAAAAATTGAAATGGCGCGGTGAATGACCTGCATGACCTTCGAGAGTAAGTGTGGTTGAGCAGAAAATAAAACCCCCAGCGGAATCTGCAGCGACAACACCCCCTGCTGCACGGTATATTGGGGGGACAGATTAACCAGGTGGGCAGCAATCTGCGCCATACGCCGACCACCACATCAAGGGCAGAATCCACGTCGTTTGCAAGTAAAAGCCACTAGTTTCTCATGGGTGTAAGCAATCCAACGCAGGCATAAGAAGCCCATGCACTAAAATGCCACACTCTGGTAAGGCATTAAAAACTGTGATGGAAACAACTTCGGTTGACGAGGAAAAATTATCTCATTTTTTCGATTAAACGTTCATACGGTGTTTTTCCGCCCTTCCCCGGCTTCTGTGTACATCAGTTGGGCGCGTTTGCTCAAGCGGGTGTTTGATATCGACATCGAACACTGTCCGCATTGTGGTGGAACCCTGAAAATCATCGCCGCCATCCTGGAATCCGGTGCAATCACTAAAATTCTTGACCATCTCGACTTGTCCTCCCGAGTGCCGCCACGTTCACCTGTGCAGGTCCAAGGTCTTTTCGATCCCGTCTGATTCGTGGTTCATCTTTTTCAGTACACTTCCTGATTAAGCTGACTATTCCGCTTGAGCGTCTTTCGCGTAATTAACAAAAAACGATCAAAAATCAATACTATTTGCTGATAGTATGACACAAATTTTGTGAATTTCGGATTAATTGCCGGTATGGTTGACAACCAAATCGCTCCTGAGTATATTCATATTTAGTGTAAAAGGGCGTTTATTTTTCCTATACACTGGGAGATTTCATCAAGCTTCATGCCCCTTGGTTGTATTGGGGCGAGTATCTGGCTGCAGCCTCAGGTCAGCACCGCACAGACTAGGCAAACAAACGATCTCTTAATATAAGAACTAACCGAGGGGTCGCTTTTCCAATCTTGCATAAAGATAGCACGGTATAACCGCAGCGACTACTAGATCGACTTAGTAAATTGACGAGCAGGTATGTATGACGACTTCAACAGCCACACGTTGCGCAATCATGAGGAATGAATCGCGCTACATCCCCGAATGGATTGCCTACCACCGCGCTATTGGGTTTAACGATATATTTATTTTGGATAACGAGAGCACAGACCGGACGCCTGATATCTTATCAGCACTTGCTCAGCAGGGTCTTGTAAGGTCCATGCACTGGACTACGGACGGGAGGCACAACCAGATGCTTGCCTATAAGGCCGCCCTTAGCCACATAAATACTGAATGGGTGTGCTTCCTAGATGCGGATGAATTCCTTGTTCTTCATGATGCCGCAACCGTTGAGGAGTTTCTGGGGTGCTTCAGGCCCGATGTCGGCCTGATCTCCATCAACTGGGAAATCTTTGGGTCCTCAAAAATCGAGCGGTACGACCCCGCCCCAACGTTTGAACGCTTTGTCAGGGCAGCACCTTCGGACCATAAAACCAATCACCACCTCAAATGCTTTGCCCGCGTTAGCATGATTGATAAGCCCTTCGTACATAGTTGCGCAATGAGGGCAGGTACGAGCGTCGATGCGAGCGGTCAGGATCTAGTAGTAGAGGGGAACAGTTTCGCTCCCCCCAACCATAAGGCGGCTCAGATAAACCACTACATTATCCGTTCCCTTGAGGAGTATAAGGATAAATGCGAACGGGGCTGGGCGAATACTGCCTACTCAGGCGAGCAACGATCTCCCGAGAGGATCGCTGGCTATCTCAGCTTCAATGATCGTAACGACGAGGAAGATCGTTCAATTCTGAAAAGACTCCCAGAGTATCGAACCCAGAGAGCTATCATCGATCAGGCCTTGAGATCAGTTCAAAACTAAGAAGTAGTTCCATAGACCGGCGCCCAGCCTGTGTTAGCGACATGGCTAGTTCCTAGATAGTGTCGTCACAAGATATTAACCCAAAGAGCGATACATCGGATTTGAATGGCAGCAAGGAAGGATGATGAAGTTTTGGCGTAGCGCGTGACTATACCTCGCCATCGTTTGAGATGTAAAATATTTTCATAACCGCGTATCTGACAGCATCGATCGCTCGAGAATCATTTAGTTAGTGCATTATGTGATCTCGAAAATACCCCTGTTTAATCAAAAGCATAACTGGTTGGAATTGGATTATTAATGCAGTTTCTAGTACAAATTAGAATTACGCCCACTGTATGGACAGTACCCGCTATTCGAACAGCAAGAAAAAAGGCGAAGGCAATACTGTGAATAGTAATGCTTATCTGGTATGGGCTTTCATCGAAGCAGCCAACTACGCCCGGCGTTTCTGTGCCAAGGCAAAGCGCTGCTTCGAGAAGAAGAAAGCCAAAACAAACAGCGTTATTGCCACCAAGGCGCTGGCCCACAAGCTGGCGCAGGTAAGTTATCACATGCTCAAGGAGAAACATCATTTGATGTGACACGCTGTTTCACTTGAACAGTTAAAGGTGGCAGCAACTCAGCCAGCAAAGGGAAGGGGCTGGATGCGAGTCAGCGGGGGTGAGTGGAGCCTTGCCTGCCACTTGCCTGTATTGTCAACTCTGATCGTCTGCTGGGTGAGCACGAGCCGTGGTTTCTGTAATTTTTGCTTGGACACTCAAGCGACACCAACGTTTCTCTGGGGCAGCTTTTCGTCAGGACGGCATTAGAGCATAATTCCAATTCGCATTGAAAAATGAAGAAATGAAACAATATAGCCATGAATTAGAGGAAAGAATCATGGCAAGAAAAGCGAGTGGAATAGATCAATTGGTATCAGCGCGAGAATTGTTGAGGACAGCTAAAACGGCGGCTGAATTGAGGGCGGCGCAAGCAGTATTACTCCCATTGGAATTGGAAATGTCGATAGAGGAAACGGCGAAGGTCATTGGGCGTTCAATCAGATGGACATGCAGCATGCGCACGCGCTACTGTAGAGTCGCTCGTGGTGAAGAGAACGCACCTCGAATGAAACGAGACCTTCGTAACCGTGC
>NZ_FNPJ01000096.1 GCF_900107265.1 Nitrosomonas sp. Nm33
TGGGTGCTGCATGGGCCAGATGGCGCACACGTAACACTTCACCACACGCCGCGTTTCGTGACGACGGACATGATTGCGCTGAGAGACGCCGCTGTCGCCGGTGTCGGTGTAGTGCAGCTGCCGGTGGTCATGGCACGGGATCAGCTGGGAGCTGGTTCATTGGTTAGACTGGTGCCAGACTGGGCGCCAGGTCGGGAAATCATTCATGCTGTGTTTCTGTCCCGGCGCGGTCTTCTGCCATCCGTGCGGGCGTTAATTGATTTTCTTGCGCAGCGCTTCGAGATGCTGCCTGAGGACTAAGCTAACTTAAGAGCGCTATCAGGACTTATGCAACGAGTCCATCTCTGCCGCTGTCCCACTCATTGTTTCAAAAATAGAACTCTGATAACCGATTTTGCAGACTACACGCCATCCGCCTCCCAGCTTATACTTTGACTACTTGTTTATTGCAAGCATTATCGGAGCATAAATGTCAGAACAATTATCTTGCAGCGAGCGCACAACAACCATCGATGAATCTCTCTGGCCGCTATTGATTTATGGCTTGAAAGGCATCGAAAAAGAAAGCCTCCGAATTAACCGGGAGGGATCGATATCATCATCGCCTCATCCGGTTCAGCTTGGCGCCGCGTTGACACATCTGAACATAACAACCGATTATTCTGAAGCGCTGCTTGAGCTGATCACGCCAGCATTATCGGATGGAACGGAAATGCTGAATTCCCTGAAGGATTTGCATAAATATGTCTGCGCAAATATCAATGACGAATTACTGCTGGCAGCAAGCATGCCTATCGGCGATTTGCGGGATTCGGCCATTCCCATCGCCGAATATGGTTCATCCAATGTCGGACGGATGAAACACATCTACCGGCAGGGCTTAAGCTATCGCTACGGCCGCTGCATGCAGGTCATCGCCGGGATCCATTTCAACTATTCGCTTCCCGAGACATTCTGGCCGCAATACCAGCATTCCATGAGAAATGCCGACGATCTGCGATCCTTCACGACCCAGGCTTATATGGGAATGATCAGAAACCTGCAGCGCTATGGCTGGCTTATCCTGTATTTATTCGGTTCGTCCCCTGCAGTGAGCAAAAGTTTCCTGGATAGCCGCAATTCTGGTTATTCCCGCACGTTGCAGGAATTTGATGAGACTTCCTGTTACAAACCCTTTGCCACCTCTTTGAGGATGAGCGAGATCGGCTATTTGAATGCCGTTCAATCAATGTTTCATATTTCCTTTAACAGTATCGAAGAATACATACGGGATTTGGGCAAGGCAACGACGATACCTTATCTCGGATATGAAAGGATCGGGGCAAAGGCAGGCGACTAGTACCGGCAATTGAATACCCATTTCCTGCAAATCGAGAACGAGTATTACACTCCGGTACGGCCAAAACAGCCGACGAGACCCGGAGAGAGGCCGCTGCGTGCGCTGGGAAGTCGGGGGATTGAATATATTGAAATACGATCCGTGGATGTCGATATGTTTGAACCTGCGGGCATTGCGATCGAAACCACGCGTTTTC
The DNA here is from genome assembly GCF_900107265.1 of Nitrosomonas sp. Nm33. Classification (GTDB taxonomy): domain Bacteria; phylum Pseudomonadota; class Gammaproteobacteria; order Burkholderiales; family Nitrosomonadaceae; genus Nitrosomonas. The sequence continues at coordinate 1,536 of NZ_FNPJ01000096.1, forward strand.
TTGAGGCGCTGAGTCTTTTCTGTCTGTTCCAGCCCAATTCGGGGCATGACTTGAAGCAGCATGACGAGATCGGCAATAACGCATTGTCGGTGGCCAATCTGGGCAGGGATCCGAGGCTTAAGCTGCTGGACAATGGGCATGAAGTCCCGTTGCGGCAATGGGCGCTGACGCTGTGCGAGCAGATGCGGGAGATCTGCGAGATCCTGGATAACGGCGATGCCGATATCCCCTATACCTGCGCATTGCACCAGCAGATCGAAAAAATTTGCCATCCCGAGTTGACGGCTTCAGCAAGGGTGCTGACGGCCATGCGCGCCCAAAAGATGTCAATTACTGAGCTGGCATTGCAGAAGTCCCATGAATACACCCGTTATTTCAGGAATGCCGCGCTGGATGCAGCGGTAAAGGGGAATTTCGATCTCCAGGTCAAGGCATCACTGGCGCAACAGAAACAGCTCGAGGCCACGGATGAGATCCCTTTCGATCAATACCTGAGCAACTATTTCTCGCAAGGCGCCTCAGCCAGCATCGTTCATTCCCGGGACTTGCACTTGCCTCAAAAACTACCTGACACCAGGGTCGAAACTGCTGCTCGGAGAATTTGGTGAACTCATGCAAACAGCGCAAGCACCGGCAAGGAATGGCCATGCTGAAGCCCATTCCCGGTAACGGGATGATCACTCCCAATGAAACCTGCCTTCGTTCTCGGCAGCGGGATTCCATCAGGACTTATAAGGACCCGAGCGTTGCCATGATGCGCGGAGCGACAGCCTGCGCGGCAGATGCGTCCGAAAGCCGTATAGCCGGGCGATACGCAAATGTCATTCCTTCACCTGAAAAGGAGCTTTCTCCATGACGTCGGCAATCGAAATCAGGCAGGTGCACAAGCGTTTCGGCCCATTGTATGCCTTATGCGGCGTTGATCTCGAAATCAACGCCGGCGAATTCTTTGCTTTGCTTGGTCCCAATGGAGCGGGAAAGACGACGCTGATCAATATCATCGCAGGTCTTGCCCTTGCCAGCAGCGGCAGTGTCAGGGTAATGGGGCATGATGTCGTCACTGGGTACCGTGAAGCGCGTAGCATGCTGGGCGTGGTGCCGCAGGAGCTGGTATTCGATCCGTTCTTCACCGTTCGGGAAACGCTTGTGTTTCAATCCGGCTATTACGGTTTGAAGAAGAATAACAGCTGGATAGACGAGATAATCCACCATCTCGACCTTGCCGATAAGGCCGATACCAACATGCGTTCGTTGTCTGGCGGCATGAAGCGGCGCGTGCTGGTCGCACAGGCACTGGTCCACAAACCTCCGGTAATCGTTCTGGATGAACCCACGGCAGGTGTGGACGTGGAATTGCGCCAGTCGCTGTGGCGTTTCATCAGGCAATTAAACCGCAACGGTCATACCGTTGTGCTCACTACGCATTATCTCGAAGAAGCGGAGGCTTTATGCGACCGCGTGGCAATGCTCAAAAAAGGCAGCATCTGCGTGCTCGATAGCATCAGAAATCTAGTCAGCAACATTTCCGAATACCGGATACGACTGCGGTTATCTCCCGGTACGCTGCCGGCAGCGTTGCAGCCACTGACAATCAGCCACGACCAAGGCTGCTACGTTCTGGCAATCGAGGAATACTCCCAGCTTGAAAATGTGATGGCCGCATTGCGCGTGGCCCAGACCCAAATCTTGGAACTGCAGATATTGCAGCCTGATCTGGAAGAAGTGTTCGTAAAGATCATGCATGATGCAGAGAGCTTGGAATCCGCATCGGCATGAATGGATTTCTTACGCTGCTCTACAAGGAACTGCTGCGATTCTGGAAAGTCGGGCTCCAGACCGTATTTGCGCCCATGCTGTCCACCTTGCTCTATCTGTTGATTTTTTCTCACGCGCTGGAAGAACGGATGCAGGCCTATCCCGGTATAACCTACACCGTTTTTCTGATTCCGGGACTGGTGATAATGGCCATGTTGCAGAACGCTTTCGCCAACTCCTCATCAAGCCTGATTCAATCGACGGTCTCGGGTAATCACATCTTCATGCTGTTATCGCCGCTTTCCTGCCAGGAAATATTCACTGCTTATGTACTGGCATCGGTGGTTCGTGGTCTGGTGGTAGGACTGGGCATTTACGGGGTGGCGGTGGGGTTTTATGAACTTCCCCTGTACTCGTTTGCATGGGTATTCGTATTTGCCTTGATGGGTACTGCGTTGCTCGGCGCCATAGGCATCATTGCGGGAATCTGGGCGGAAAAATTTGAGCAGCTTGCTGCGTTGCAGAACTTTGTCATCCTGCCACTGACGTTTTTATCGGGCACTTTCTATACGATCTCCTCGTTGCCTCCATTCTGGCGAGGATTATCGTATCTGAATCCGTTTTTCTACATGGTGGACGGATTTCGCTACGGCTTCTTTCGCTCCTCGGATGTTTCACCCTACCTCAGCCTCGGGATTCTGATGGCATGTTTCCTGGCGGTATCGTGGGGGACATTGCGAATGCTGAAAACAGGGTACAAAATCCGAAAATGATCCGTAGTAGTTTATCCACGACTTCCCCTTTTTCAGCCCGCAACATTTTGTCGCGTAGTTCCGCTGCACGTGCGTTAGAAATTCTTACAACTAATTAGTTACACTATAACAAGCAACAATACGTTACAGTGTAATTATTGATATTGTTCTTTTTCCCACTCGTCTATTTCACACCCCAATTTTTCCGCCAGTTCGTGGATAGCTCGTGCAATAACATCCTGTTTAGATTGATTCAGTCTCAAAACCAATCTTTCAAGCTCCGCATGTGTTTTCAGGTCGATGATTGACTGTAGCCTAAAGTTTTTACCTTTCACACCTATGTTTTTTTCTCTAAATTTTTTTTGCCTTTCTGCATTCGTCATTGCCATTTTATCAACTCCATATCATTACACTGTAACGATAAGAAAGCAAGCAAGATATTCATAAGAAAGTGCAAAATAATCGCTAATTAATGAAAACTAACCGACTATTTCAGATAAACACAGTTAATTTAAAACAGGGGATAGTTACACTATAACCACATGCAAAGAATTACACTGTAACAAAGAAAAACCAAAAAGAAAAAAAGAATGGGGTTGAGAGGTGACTAGCAGGGTATTTTACAGGGTGCCCTGACTGGGCGCTTTTTCCATCACTGACCTGATACGCTCCCTCTTATTGACTATTGATAACCTATTTATCAAGAGTAAGATACTCTCCATGAACCCAGATAATTTACCTGCCATCAAGCACTCCTCACATCGACTCTTAGACGTGGCCGATTTTTATCGGCTGGCAGAAGTCCCCCCCAAGATCGAATGGTTTGCCAATTTAGAAAATGTCTGCACCCGGCGTGCCTATAAAAATGCCCTGCATCATTTTATGCAATTTACCGGTATAGCCCGCCCGGAAGAATTCAGGCAAATTACCCGAGCCCATATCATCGCGTTCCGGGATGAACTCAGAAATCGTGATTTGTCGGGTGCCACCATCCGTCATAGCCTGGCAGCCCTTTCCTCATTGTTTGAATACTTGTGCGAACAGAATGCGGTCACACATAATCCGGTCAAGGGGGTGAAACGCCCTAGCGTGGAAAGCTATGAGGGCAAATCCCCGGCACTGGGCGATCATCAGGCGCGCGCGTTACTCGATGCGCCGGACGGTGTCTCCCTGAAAGGCAAACGGGACCGCGCCATCTTCGCGGTGCTGCTATACCATGCGCTGCGCCGCGATGAACTGTGCAAACTGAAGGTGAAGGACATCAAACAAGAGCGACGCGGGGTACTGCACATGAAAGTCTCCGGCAAGGGCGGCAAGATCCGCTTTCTACCGATCCATCCGCAGGTGGGAGGGTTACTGCATGATTATCTAGAGGCAGCCGGTCATAGCGAAGAAGATAGCGGCCCGTTATTCCGATCGCTGAGCAATAACCGGCATCAGCATGCACCCAAAGCGATCACCCCGGATGCCGTCTACAAGATCGTGCAAGCCTACTCCACAAAACTGGGGTTCAGGATCGGGGCCCATTCGCTGCGGGCCACGGCTGCGACCAATGCGCTCGATCACCAGGCGGATATTGCCAAGGTGCAGGAGTGGTTGGGGCATGCCAATATTTCTACCACGAGGATATACGACCACCGTAAAACGAGGCCGGAAGATAGTCCGACGTTCAAAGTGAGTTATTAACATTACGGAATAGATACATTAGACCAACAAAAGGTGAATCTGGATACACGCTCACCAAACCTAGTGGAAAACATATCATCACGGTGAATTCTCTGGAAATACAAGAGCGTCAACGATTCACCATTTGCCATGAAATAGCCCATATCCTGCTGGATTTGCCATCGAGCCATGAGGAGGTTCCATCTTGGGCCTATGCCAAGCGACATCCCAATGAAGTTGCCTGCGATCCGTTCGCTGTTGAACTACTCATGCCTTATCAGCAATGGCTGTCGACCGTACCTAAGGAAGAGCCTTCGTTGGAGCTTATCCAGTATATGGCCGACGAGTTTGGAACATCGTTTCCTGCTGCAGCATCAAGATTCGCCAGCTTGAGCGATATTCCCTGTGCTTTTGTTACGATGGAGCGTGGGTATGTTCGATATACTACTCGCTCTTTACAATTAAAGCGGGTAGGCGCATGGATATCACCGAGATCATCTATACCCTCTGACTCTGTCGCTCATCGACTCCGCACATCGAGTGTCAATTCTACTGTTACAGCCAAAATAGCCCAGGACATCTGGTTTGAAAACTGGGAAAAGGGACTCGACTTGTGGGAACTTGCTAGACACTACCAACCCATGGATACTACCATTTCCTTGCTTTGGTTTGACAGTGAAGACTTGCCAGAGGTGGAGGTTAATCGGTTTGGCACACGTATTAAAGATAATGAAGACTTGTCAGAACTTACAGGAGAACTACCGTGGCCCGGAAGAAATAAGCGACATTAATCAATCAATCGATCTACCAGATAGGTTCCAAGGGTATAAATAATCATGTCATAGGTAATTCCATGACAGGTGCGCAAATCCACGATGGTGATATGCTGGTGGTTGATCGCTTGGTTGAACCTAAACACGGGCAAATCGTGTTAGCGGTGATTAATAATGAATATCCTGGCAAGTGATTGCAAGTCCGCTAGGCGTGATCGAACTACACGCAGAGAATCCTGCATATCCCCCTATCCGTTTCCGTGAAAATGATGAATTGCAAGTGTGGGGAGTTGTAGTGGGAACCGTATCGCGATTAAGTGTTTAATGCCTGATCGCATCGCACTAGCATGGAGCAGTGGCAAAGACTCAGCCTGGGCTCTCTATAAGCTACAGCAAAACCCACAATGTGAGGTAGTAGTTTTGTTGACCACACTAAATGCTGAACACAATAATGTCATCTCACATGGCATATCCGCACAGTTATTAGCCTGCCTGGCTGCTGCTGTAAATCTGCCACTGCATCAGTTATCTCTCCCCTCTCCTTGTCCTAACGAGATTTACAATCAAATAATGACAGAAGCTTGTGCCCAATTAATTAACACTTATCAGGTGTCCCATATTGCATTTGGTGATCTCTACCTTGAGGATGTCTGGTCATATCGTGAACATAGTCTCCAAGGAAGCGGGCTCCAGCCACTATTTCCTTTATGGGGTAACAATACAGCCATGTTAGCCAGAGAAATGATTGGCAGCGGCTTAAAGGCATATATAAGTTGTGTGGATACTACCAGACTTCCCGCCTACATAGCTGGCCGAGAATTTGATCATGAGTTGCTTGATTCCTTACCTTCCCATATTGATCCATGTGGAGAAAATGGCGAATTTCACACATTTGTTAGCGCTACTCCATTCTTCTCCAAGATTATTCCTGTTCTCGTGAATGGGGTGCAGGAAAAGGACAAATTTGCTTTTGCTAACATAACTACTACTGATAATGTTTAATTCCACCCATCCATGACATTAAAAGTGATGTTATACCATATTTGTACGTCGTCAAACCAATTTGGACAGATTAAGCTCTTCTGAACAACCTTAATAGGTTCCCATAAAATCGCCTTTGCCGACTTCCAAACCATTGTGCCGCAAGATCGCATAAGCAGTGGTGACGTGGAAGAAGAATTGAGGCATGCCGTAGTGGTACAGGTAGTTGTGGCCAACCAGTTTTTTCTCTTTCGGCGTGCCCGGGCGTAACACGATTTCACGCGTTTCGCTACCTTCAAATTGCGCGGGCGTCAGGCTATCGATGAACGATAAGGTCTTGCTAATTCGTGCCTGCAAATCGGCGAAGGTCTGTTCGTTGTCTTCATACACCGGAACCTCAACTCCTGCCAGCCGCGCTGACACGCTCTTGGCAAAATCGGCTGCGACTTGCACTTGGCGGATCAAGGGGAACATATCAGGAAATAACCGCGCATCCAGCAATATTTTCGGTTCAAATTTTTTTTCGATAGCATATGCCTCAGCCTTGGTCAAAATAGCACTGAGGCTTTTCATTAGCTGTTTGAAAACAGGTACGGAAGTAGTGTAAATATAAGTTGTCATAGATTTATATCAGTTAATTGAATCCAGTGATTGTTATACGTTGAAATTGAGTATCTCATGAATGGGCATGATTTTGTGCATTCAACACTTGAAGTAAGCAATTAAAAACAGGGTTCAAGAAGGCTGGCTAGAAACTCCTGTCTTAAGCTAGCTTCATCAACATAATGCGAATAATAGCGATATAAAACCAAGTTTCATCGATACGTGTGAAACGTTTATGGTTTTTACTTAGTCGGCGAGAATGGCTCAGCCAACTGAAAGTGCGCTCGACTACCCAAAGACGGGGCAGCAATACAAATTTTTTGGTTTCCTTGGACCGCAATTCCGCTACCAGACAGAATATGAACCGTTCTGTAAAGCAATCTATAAGGCGATTAGCGTAGTCACCATACACTCAAAGCTTCTGTAGTTTCTTGCAATTGGCTGGCAGATGGCACAACAGTAAGCGAGCACAGTCACGGTCCTGAACGCTGGCAATTGTTACCATAACCGTTAACAATACAGCATAACCAGATAATTTTGATTATAATGCAAGGATGGCATATTCATTGGATTTTCGCCGTAAAGTGTTATCTGTTCGAGAGAAAGAAGGACTTACGATAGCCGAGGTGGCAGCGCGGTTTGATGTGGGTATAGCAAGCGTTGTTCGCTGGATCAAGCATGTTGATCGCAAACCTCAAGGGTTTCGCAAACGCAAGATTGATCTTGATGTATTGCGGCAGGATATTCTCGATTATCCCGATGCCTATCAGTACGAGCGAGCAAAACGTTTGGGCGTGGCGCAGAA
>NZ_FNPJ01000075.1 GCF_900107265.1 Nitrosomonas sp. Nm33
AAGATACTGAGGAAGAAGACGACGAAGAAGAAGGCAGTGGTGAAGAAGCTAAAGGGGAAGACTCTGCCGAAGAAGACTCCGCTGATGAGGATGATTAATTAAGCCTGATCTCGGAAAGGTTGAAAATTTAGCTCTTTTTGTTTCAAGTGAAACCCGCGTGAGATGAGCGCTGCGCGGGTTTCTTTATTTAGGTCCTAAAAACAGAGCGAATGGTTTAAGTAATTTTTACTTTACTTAGAGTAAAAATACGTTACCTGAATTACTTAACTAGAAGGAAAAAATCAGTGACTGTTATACGCTTGCCAGATGGTTCAGAAAGGGTATTTAATCGTCCAGTGACTGTTTTAGAAGTTGCAGAATCGATAGGTGCAGGTCTTGCGCGCTCAGCATTAGCAGGAAAGGTTAATGATAAATTGGTTGATTTATCTTATCGTATCGAAACAGATAGCGACCTAACTGTTCTTACTGAGAAAGATACTGAAGGTTTAGAAATCATAAGGCATTCGAGCGCACATTTATTAGCACAAGCTGTTAAGGAATTGTTTCCTGAGGCGCAGGTGACCATTGGTCCTGTCATAGAAGATGGTTTTTATTATGATTTTTCATATAAACGTCCATTTACACCGGAGGATCTCGCTGCAATTGAAAAAAGAATGGTAGATATTAGCAGGCGGGATTTAAAGGTTGATCGAAAGGAGTGGGATCGTTCTGCTGCAATAAATTTTTTCAAGGATCAAGGGGAGCATTATAAGGCTCAAATAATTGAATCGATTCCTGAAGGACAAACTATTTCACTTTATTCACAAGGTGATTTTACTGATTTGTGCCGCGGGCCGCATGTGCCATCGACATCCAAGCTCAAAGTTTTTAAATTAATGAAAGTAGCGGGCGCATATTGGAGAGGTGATTCTCATAATGAAATGCTGCAAAGGATATATGGGACAGCATGGATAAAAAAAGAAGATCAGGAAGCATATTTACGACGCTTAGAAGAAGCTGAAAAGCGTGATCACCGGAGACTAGGTAAACAATTAGATCTGTTTCATATGCAAGAAGAAGCGCCTGGAATGATTTTTTGGCACCCAAAAGGTTGGATTCTCTGGCAGCAAATCGAGCAATATATGCGACAAATACTGAACCAAAATGGCTACTTGGAAATTCGTACGCCACAGGTCCTTGAAAGATTGTTATGGGAGCGCTCGGGCCACTGGGAAAACTTCCGTGAGAATATGTTTGTTACAGAAGCTGAAGAGCGATATTTTGCTATCAAACCCATGAATTGCCCTGGCCATGTGCAGGTATTCAATCAGGGGCTCAGAAGTTACAGGGATTTACCCTTGCGACTTGCTGAATTTGGATCCTGCCACCGAAATGAAGCATCAGGGGCTTTACACGGTCTCATGCGCGTACGGGCCTTTACTCAAGATGATGCGCATATTTTTTGTGCAGAGGAGCATGTGCAAGATGAAGTCATACAATTTATTGATTTGTTGCAACGTGTTTATAAAGATTTCGGTTTTCATGAAGTTTTAGTCAAACTTTCTACCCGCCCACAAAAAAGAGTGGGAACAGACGAGCAGTGGGATAAGGCAGAAATGGCGCTAAGTTCTGCATTAAATCTGAAACAGCTTGATTGGGAGTTACAGCCGGGAGAAGGTGCTTTTTATGGTCCTAAAATCGAGTTTTCCTTGAGAGATAGTATTGGGAGGGTATGGCAATGCGGCACTCTGCAGTTAGATTTTTCGATGCCAAACAGGTTAGGTGCAATTTATATTTCTGAAGATAATTCGAAAAAAATTCCAGTGATGCTGCATCGTGCAATTTTAGGTTCCTTAGAGCGATTTATCGGCATTCTTATTGAAAATCATGCAGGCGCACTTCCACTTTGGCTTTCTCCTGTCCAGGTCGTAGTTCTAAATATTTCAAGGAACCAGATAGATTATGCTCAGAATGTAGTAAAAGAACTCAAGTATCATGGTATTCGTGCAGATTCGGACTTGAGAAATGAAAAAATAAACTATAAAATTCGAGAACATAGTTTACAGAAATTACCTTACCAAATAATTGTAGGTGATGCTGAAGTAAAGGATAATGTAGTTTCTGTGCGGAGTAGATCAAATATTGATCTTGGTCAAATGTCTTTGCAGACATTGATAGATCGTCTAAAAGTAGAAATTTCAGAAAAGATAAATTAAGTAGATTTTTATACAGCTTGGAGGAATTGCCATAAGTCAGGAAAAACATGTACGTATAAATGAGGAAATTAATGCCCCAGAAATACGATTAATTGGTATAGATGGAGAACAAATTGGTGTTGTTACGCTTGCGATAGCAAATGTTTTGGCTGAAGAGAAAGGTGTAGATTTAGTTGAAATTGCACCGGGTGCTCAGCCGCCAGTATGCCGCTTGATGGATTATGGGAAGTATCTCTATCAAGAAAGTAAAAAGAAGCATGAAGCAAAGCTCAAGCAAAAGCAGATCCAAATCAAAGAAATTAAATTTCGGCCAAATACTGATGAGGGTGATTACAACATCAAATTACGTAATTTGATTAATTTCCTGGATGAGGGCGACAAGGTAAAAGTTACTCTAAGATTTAGAGGTCGTGAAATGGCACACCAAGAGTTTGGTGTTCGTCTTTTGGAACGAGTAAAAGATGATCTTCAAGAACATGCGATTGTAGAGCAATTTCCCAGACTAGAGGGTAGGCAAATGGTGATGGTGTTGTCACCCAAAAAGAAAGAAATAAAAAAAAGTAAATAGAAAGAGTTAAAGCAAGAAAATAAAGTTTGAACAGCTATAATATCTACGTGAGCATACTAATCATCCAAGTTATCTGATTGGATTAGTATATTAATTTAGAGGGTTTATAAAAATAAGTGATTATAGGTTCCAAAGTTTTCTAACTAAATAGAAACACCTTAATCATATAAATAAGATAGGAGTTAAGTTATGCCTAAAATGAAAACCAAGAAAAGTGCTGCTAAGCGCTTTAAAGTGAGGGCTGGTGGTACCATTAAACGATCCCAAGCATTTAAGCGGCATATTCTGACCAAGAAAACTACCAAAAACAAAAGGCAGTTGCGTGGAACTGCTAGTGTTCATTCGAGAGATATAGCATCTGTGCGTGCTATGTTACCTTACGCATAAGGAGGTTTGCGATGCCAAGAGTGAAACGTGGTGTAACAGCTCATGCGCGCCATAAAAAAATACTTAAACTGGCTAAGGGATATCGAGGCCGACGCAAAAATGTCTATCGTATAGCCAAAGAAGCGGTAATGAAAGCGGGTCAGTATGCATACCGCGATCGCCGCCAGCGAAAACGTCAATTTCGTGTTTTATGGATTGCTCGTATTAATGCAGCAGCACGTGAGCATGGATTAACATACAGTAATTTTATGAATGGTATAAAAAAGGCGGGTATCGAGTTGGATAGAAAAGTACTGGCAGATCTTGCTGTATTTGATAAAACCGCTTTTGAGAAAATAGTAGAAAGGGCTAGAATAAATCTGGCTTTATAGTTTGGCACGAAAATAATAAGTGCAGGGAGATCAAGGATTAAGGAACTTGATCTCCCTTTTTCTTGCATGATCCTTATGTATTACCTTTTATGAAAAACCTAGAAAATCTTGTAAGTGAAGCAGTTATTCTTATAGATAGGGCAGAGAATGCCACTGAGCTCGAGCAAATAAAGGTTCGCTATGTGGGAAAGGAAGGAGAATTAACTAAATTACTTCGAGGGTTAGGAGAGCTGCCACAGACTGATCGCCCTGTTATGGGTAATCTGATTAATCAAGCTAAAAAATCATTAGATGAAGCGCTGGCACGACGCAAGAAAATTATTGAAGAAAAGGAAATGATAGCGCAACTAGAAGGAGATACATTAGATGTGACGTTGCCGGGGCGTGGGCTGGGTATGGGTAGCTTACATCCGGTTTCGCAAGTATTGATGCGTATTGAGTCACTATTTCACTCGATTGGTTTTGCTGTCGCATCAGGCCCAGAAATTGAGACTGATTTTTATAATTTTACTGCACTTAATATTCCAGAGAATCATCCAGCTCGTGCAATGCACGATACTTTCTATGTGGATAGTATGTACTTATTGCGTACCCACACCTCTCCAGTTCAAATCCGCTATATGAAAAATCATCAACCTCCTCTAAAAGCTATTGCACCAGGGAGAGTTTATCGCTGTGATTCTGATGTAACGCATACACCCATGTTTCATCAGGTGGAAGGGTTATGGGTGGACGAGTATGTTAATTTCTCAGCTTTGAAAGGCATATTGATGGATTTTATGCAAAAATTTTTCGAGCGTGAGGATTTACCGGTACGTTTTCGGCCTTCGTTCTTTCCTTTTACAGAACCTTCTGCAGAAATGGACATTGGTTGTGTCATGTGTGACGGAAAAGGCTGTAGGGTATGCAGTAATACAGGTTGGTTAGAGGTACTGGGTTGTGGCATGGTACACCCGAATGTTTTGAAGTATGGCGGGATAGATACTGAAAAATACACTGCCATGGCCTTTGGTTTGGGAGTAGAAAGGTTGGCAATGCTGCGATATGGGGTAAATGATTTGCGGTTATTTTTTGATAATGATTTACGCTTTCTAGAGCAATTTAATTAAATAAATCTTCTCGTTAGTACCTGCCTGCCTTATTTATAAACTATTGTTATGAGATTTTCAGAGAATTGGCTTCGTACGTTTGTAAATCCACCCCACTCGAGTGATGAGTTGGCGCACGCTCTAACTATGGCTGGACTGGAGGTGGAAAGCGTAGAACCTGTAGCGCCACCTTTTGATAAAGTGATTGTGGCTGAGGTGGTATCTGTACAAAAACACCCTGATGCAGACCGACTTAATGTGTGCCAAGTTGATATTGGAACAGCCGACAATAAACTCATTCAAGTCGTATGTGGTGCACCAAATGTTGAAGTTGGAGTGAAAGTACCTTGTGCCTTAATTGGCGCTCATTTACCAGGCATTGTAATCAAGCAAAGTAAATTACGTGGCGTGGAATCTTTTGGCATGTTGTGTTCTGCAAAAGAATTAGGGTTAAGTGAAAATGCAGAAGGTTTACTTTTGCTACCTAAGGATGCACCAAACAGCATGAATTTTAGAGAATTTTATGCATTAGATGACCAGATTTTTACGCTTAAGCTTACACCTAATCGGGCAGATTGCCTTGGGATATTAGGTGTGGCGCGAGAGGTAGCAGCAATTACTGCCATAGATTTTGTTCCTCCAGAAATTGAGCCAGCTAAGAGCGAAATCAGTGATACTGTAACAGTGTATATAGATAAGCCTGAGGTATGTCCGCTTTATTGCGGAAGAGTAATACGTGAAGTATCTCTTGCTGTAGCTACCCCGCTTTGGATGGCTCAACGTTTAGAGCGAGGCGGAATACGTACGATTAATGTGGTAGTAGATGTCCTTAATTACGTAATGCTGGAAACAGGTCAACCAATGCACGCATTTGATTTAGCAAAAATTGGGAGCGTGCAAGCAGGAAAATTATGGGTACGTTATGCAAAAAAAGACGAGTGTTTAGAATTGCTAAATGGACAAAAACTTGAGTTACAACCGGATATGCTGGTAATTGCGAATGAGGATGAACCTTTGGCATTGGCTGGAATCATGGGGGGAATTCAAAGTGGCGTCCAACTGGAAACAACAGATTTATTTTTGGAAAGTGCATTTTTTTCTCCGGAAGTGATAAGCGGCAAATCATTTCGCTTGGGATTCAGTTCAGATTCTGCACATCGCTTTGAGCGAGGAGTTAATTTTGCTGCGACACGAGATGCTTTAGAGCGAGCTACTAATTTAATTTTGAGCATATGTGGTGGTAAAGCTGGTCCTATAACGGAGGTTAAAAATAGATTACCAAGCCGTGACGTTGTTAAGGTTCGCCTGGAGCGGATAAAACGGCTGCTGGGAATTGATGTGGAAAGCGGACAAATTTCAGAAATTTTTGAACGCTTGAGATTTAGTTTTTTCGTTAATGATGATGTATTTCATGTTACACCACCACCTTATCGTTTTGATCTAGTGATAGAAGAAGATTTTATCGAAGAAGTAGCACGCATATATGGGTATGATCATATTCCTGCGAGTTTACCACGCCCAATGATGTCAATGCTTCCAGAATCTGAAGTAATTGATCTTCCTTCTACCCGATTAAAACATATTTTGATAAGCCGAGATTATCGGGAGGTAATCAATTACGCATTTGTCGATGCCAATTGGGAATTAGATTTTGCGAATAATGATTCACCAGTAGTATTGAAGAATCCTATTGCCAGTCAGATGAGTGTGATGCGTAGTAGCTTGATTGGTGGACTAATTGCTAACTTGCAATTTAATCTTAATCGTAAGCAAACCAGAGTTCGAATATTTGAAATTGGTTGCTGTTTTATGAATAATGAAAGTAATTATCAGCAAACTGAGAATATTGCTGGTCTTTGTTATGGGGATGCAGCGCCAGAGCAATGGGGGCAACCTGCTAGAAATATTGATTTTTTTGATGTGAAGATGGATTTAGAGTCTCTATTCTGGCCAGAGCAGGTGAGATTTGAAAAATTTATTCATCCAGCCTTACACCCAGGAAAATCTGCTCAAGTTTATAAGAACGATAAAATTGCCGGATGGCTAGGGGAATTGCATCCGCGTTTGCAGAGAAAGTATGATTTGCCCAGATCTGCAATATTATTTGAGTTACATATTGATTCTTTATCCACAAGAACATTGCCAAAAGTTAAGAGACTTTCCAAGTTTCCACCTGTACGACGTGATATCGCTATCGTGGTAGCTAATCATATAAGTACTCAGATGTTATTAGAAAGCATAAATACTGAGAAAGCGGCTATTATTTCTGAAATTCACCTTTTTGATGTTTATAGTGGAAAGGGAATGGAATTTGGCAAGAAGAGTCTTGCTTTTCGTATTTTATTACAAGATACTGAAAAAACCTTAGTTGACAAGGAAATAGATGAGGCGATTTCAGAATTGATTGGCATATTAGAATCTAAATTTAATGCTAAACTACGCGGATAATTTTATCCTGAATAAGATTAGGAAACGTGTATCTTGTTGATTTAACTATTGAAGAATATTCTTAATAGTTCCCTGCATGGATTTTTTATTAATAACAATATATTTATATCCATTTCTCAAGTTTGAAAAGTCTTTAATACGATAATTTTAAAAATAAAATATTTAAATCACATAGGTAACATATTATTTTTTTAATAGATTTTATCTATGGGTTTTATAGAATCTTATATTTTGTTTACGAGCTAAAATTTGTTCATACAGGTGGGGTAAACATGGCGTTAACAAAAGCAGAATTGACTGATCTGTTGTTTGAAAATGTAGGACTCAATAAGCGAGAAGCTAAAGAAGTAGTAGAATCTTTTTATGAGGAATTACGCATAGCTCTTCAGAAAGGTGAAGGAGTCAAGCTTTCTGGCTTTGGTAATTTTCAATTACGTACTAAACCTCAGCGCCCTGGACGCAATCCCAAAACAGGTGAAGAAATTCCCATCTCGGCACGCCGTGTAGTTACTTTTCATGCCAGCCAGAAACTTAAGTCAATGGTAGAGAAGAACTATCATGGAAAAAATGAAACTAAGTAGTATTTTTTTTCCCATACCTAAATGAATTGTGTGGAGTTAAATCTCATACTTTGCAGCAGTGAGGGTCTGCACAGCTGAAATCAATTAAGCGACATGGAAATCAATGCTATTATCCAACATCATGAAGTATTACTTATTCGATCTCTGAATGAATTACGTTATGATCATGGGCTTTTACTATAAATGACGCGTCACCATTTGTAGCCTGGATCTACATCAATTTTGATAGATGTGTTGAAATTTCATCTTCAAAGATAGAGTAGGGTGTTATATCTTAGATAGAAATAAAATTAAGGGAGTAGGACCAGTGCTTCTTTCTTGATTTGTTTTGTGAGTGATTCTAGTGTTGGAGTTTGTATTTGCTATAATTTAAGTCGTCGGGGCGTAGCGCAGCCTGGTAGCGTACTTGCATGGGGTGCAAGTGGTCGGAGGTTCAAATCCTCTCGCCCCGACCAACTTAATTTTTAGCATATGATGAATTAATCACTTAAATAGTGTAGTGTATTCTCATATAATTAAGTCTAAATTTGGTTAGCGAGTTTATTTGAGTCTCTTATGAATATTGGGTAGACTCAAATATAGTATTTTGACTTCTCATTAATTTCCAGAAAGTTAATTCAAATGCGCATATTGCTCAGTAATGATGACGGGTATTTTGCGCCAGGTCTTGCGTGTCTAGCCGAAACCCTTTCTAGTATAGCGGATATAACCGTGGTAGCTCCAGAGCGTGACCGCAGTGGCGCGAGTAACTCTTTAACACTTGATCGTCCACTAAGTTTGCACAAGTCACATAATGGTTTTTATTATGTTAATGGTACCCCGACAGATTGTGTGCATCTGGCAGTAACCGGTATGCTAGATGATTTACCGGATATGATCATCTCTGGTATTAATGATGGGGCTAACATGGGAGATGATACAATTTATTCTGGTACTGTAGCAGCTGCTACTGAGGGATTTCTCCTAGGCATACCCTCAATTGCTGTATCTCTCGTAAGTGTTTCTAGTGGTAATTTTTCAACTGCAGCAAATATTGCGTTGAATATGGTGAAACGGTTCATGGAGAAAAAATTTCATGTACCTATTCTGTTAAATATCAATGTACCTGATGTTCCACAAGAGCAATTACAAGGAATGGAAGTAACGCGCTTAGGACGCCGCCACAAGGCTGAAGCAGTAATTAAATCTCGCAGCCCACGAGGAGATACAGTCTATTGGGTGGGTGCCGCAGGTGCAGCACAAGATGCTGGAGAGGGAACCGATTTTTTTTCAGTTCAAAATAATCGTGTCTCAATTACTCCATTGCAAATAGATCTTACTCGATATGATCAAATAGGATATCTGAAAGATTGGTTGGGGATGGAAAAAATATGATGGGAGATATTGATTTGTGAGCATACGTCATTCCGGTATTGGCATGACATCACAGCGAACGCGGATGCGAATGGTCGAGCGTTTACGTGAGCAAGGTATCACCGATGAAAGGGTGTTAACCGTAATGAACACAATCCCTCGTCATCTTTTTGTTGAAGAAGCTCTGGCATCTAGAGCTTATGATGACGTGGCACTACCTATCAATTTTGGTCAAACAATTTCAAATCCATGGACTGTAGCCAGAATGACCGAGCTTCTTCGTGCAAATTCTAATCTCGGTAAGGTGCTTGAAATAGGTACTGGTTGTGGATATCAAACTGCAGTGCTTGCTCAACTAGCGCAAGAAGTGTATTCAATTGAACGTATAGGACCGTTGCTTACTCGTACACGTATCCGTTTGCGTGAGCTAAGAGTTAGCAATGCTTATTTGAGACATGCAGATGGATTACTTGGTTTTCCTGAAGCGGCACCATTTGACGGCATTATGATGACAGCTGTTACCACGCAAGTGCCAGAATCGCTCCTAGAACAATTAATGATAGGAGGTAGAATAGTTTATCCGAAAGGGAGTCGAAAGCAGAATTTGTGTGTAATAGAGCATACTTCTCAGGGTTTTATTGAGACCATACTGGATGAGGTGAAGTTTGTTCCAATTTTATCTGGTGTCATTAGCAAATAAACGGTACAGGAGCATAATAGAGATGCTGGATATTATGATCAGGAAAGCCTGTTTAGAAATTTATGGAGTTATCACAATGGCTATCTTAGTAGTAAGATCGAAGTTGTTTACTATTTTATCTGGCGTGTTACTTGTTTTTCCTTATTTTTTAATAACTGGATGTGTTGCACCCCATCCAGCTCCAGTAGTCGAGTCTCAAAGAAACTTAAATCAAGCAATAGATAAAGCACCGGCTAAGCAAATCTATATTGTTCAAAAAGGAGATACCCTCTATGCGGTTGCACTCAGGCATGGCATTGATTATAAAGAACTGGCCCAGTGGAATGGGATTGTAAATCCTAATGCGCTTAAGATTGGCCAGGAAATTGATTTGTCCGTACCATCTAGGCAGAAGCTATCTTCTCAGCAGGAAAAAGTAATACCAGAGCAAGTTGTTACGGCGCAGCCGACACTGTTTTCAGTCCCTCAGCCAATATTATCTTCCGAAAGGGCCAAGCAACTTCCATCATCAGCTTCACAAGCTGGCACGGGGGCATCAGCCAGTTCGCTTGTAGCCGAACCGAAAGGAGTCAAATTGCCCTATTCCGAGACAGCTGTGGCTCAATTAAGAGGTTCAAATAGTACACCTAATTCACCTACTACACCTCCTAAAGCAGAGACTGTAGCAATAGCTCCAGTGATACAAAAATCAGAAATGGCTTCAACAACACAATTAAGAGGTTCAGATAGTACACCTAATTCACCTACTACACCTCCTAAAGCAGAGACTGTAGCAATAGCTCCAGTGACGCAAAAATCAGAAATGGCTTCAACAACACAAAAAATAGCCACAGCTCCAACAACACAGAAAATTGTTGAAAATGAGAGCACTCCAAAAAGTAGCCCGCAAAAGTTAGAAGCTAACCGCAGTAATAATATCAAGTGGAGTTGGCCAACAAACGGCCAATTGCTGAGCAGATATACTGAAAAATCCAAGGGAGTGACTATTGCTGGTAAACCTGGTCAGTCAGTATTAGCGTCTGCGGATGGAACAGTAGTTTATAGCGGTAGCGGACTTCGCGGATATGGAAAATTAATTATCGTTAAGCATAATAATACTTACCTTAGTGCTTATGGACACAATAGCAAGATTTTGGTTCGAGAAGGTGAAACTGTAACGAAAGGTCAGAAAATAGCGGAAATGGGGAACACCGATAGCGATACTGTGAAACTTCATTTTGAAATTAGGGAGCGAGGTAAACCTGTTGATCCTCTTAAATTCTTATCTAATTAATTTGAAGATAGTCGCGTCACTGAGACTGAAATAATGATAATAATTCCTGAGTTTGCAGCTTGTCATGATTGGCGTGCTTGATAATTCTAATCTGCAATAGATGCTGCGTTAATAATCCAATTCCATCCACTAACGCATTTGATTAAACCCAGGTTTCTCGTTAGTAATCTAATCGTTTGATTCACAATGGTATTCTTAAAAAGAAATATTAGAATAATTTATTGATTAGCGGAGGTGGCGACCTGGTTTGATGTTGGTGTGGCAAGCGTGACGCGCTGGATTAAGAATATCTATCGCAAGCCACAAGGGCTCAGAAGACGCAAGATTGATCTCGACGCGCTGCGCCAGGATGTTCTCGATTACCCCGATGCTTACCAATACGAACGAGCAAAGCGTCTGGGTGTTACGCAAAATGCGATTTTTCTTGCCCTCAGGAAATTGCGCGTGAGCTATAAAAAAAACACTGCGGCATCCTGGGACGAACGAAGGCGCACGGCTTTTCTTCCAGGAAAAAATCAAGGCGCATGAAACTGTCGGTCGTACGATTGTTTACATTGATGAAAGTGGGTTTGCCCATGATATGTCGCGCATGCATGGATATGCTCCCATGGGGCAAAGATGCTACGGCGTCCGGGACTGGCATGCCAAAGAGCGGACAAACGTCATCGGTGCGCTGATCGGAGAATTCCTGCATACCATCGGATTGTTCAGGACGAGCATTAATGCCGATGTTTTCTATGCGTGGACCGTGCAAGACCTGTTGCCCAAACTTCCTCCGGCTTGCGTCATCGTGATGGACAATGCCGCTTTCCACAAACGACAGGATATCCAGGAGGTCATCGCCAAAGCTGGGCACGTGCTCGAAATACACCTACCCGCTTACTCCCCGGACCTCAACCTCATAGAACACAAATGGGCGCAATCAAAAGCCTTGCGCAGAAAATTTCGATGCTCCATCGAGAGCCTCTTCAATGAGAATGCTCTTTGAATCATTCTTAACTGGTTTGGCTATATAAGATTACAAAGAGCATGTTTTACCAAGGATCAAGCTTATCTTCTTTTTGAAAGAATCTTATAGCGTTTTTGGGATTAAAATTGTAATAGTCAGATTATTATCATGCTGAAACTATAGAGTTTGCCGATCATTAGATTCTATTAAAGTGATCAAAGTCGAGACATCAATCCATCTATTATTGAGGATAGCAATATCTCCTGAGATAATAGAAGGCAATCTACTTGGTTCTCCCAGGTCGGTTAAAACCATCGCTGCACCATTGAAATTTTGTGAATATGTATATTCGCTGATTGTGATGATAGTTTTAATACCTGCTGCGCAAGAGGATTGTAATCCATTTTCTGAATCCTCAATTGCGATACATTGTTGAGGTGGTGATCCAAGTTTTTCGAGTACCCAGTAATAAATATCTGGAGCGGGTTTTTTTTGGGGCACGATGTCTCCAGCGCCAATAACATCAAACCAGTTAAGAGATTCTTCCCCCAATGTAAATTTTAATAGAGAGGTTACATTTTCTAATGTCGTGGTTGTAGCAATCCCTATTTTTATTTCTTTTTCACGCAATTCATGAATTAGTCGTGCTATACCAGGACGCAGAGGAATATTCCCTTTTGCTAATAAATCAAGAAAATATTTGGTTTTAGTTTTATGTAATTCAGCAATCCAGTCAGACAAATCGCGCTTGTTTAATATGCTAGGCGCGTATTTTTCGATGTAATAGCGGATACGTTCTTTGCCACCAGTAATTTTGAGTAATTGGCCATATAGTTCAGTATCCCAATTCCAATCAAGTCCAAACTCTTTAAATGCAGCGTTAAAAGCAGGGCGATGTCCGTCTCGTTCAGTTTCGGCAAGAGTACCGTCAACATCAAATAACACTGCAGAAAGCGGAATATTATTTTTTTTCATAGATAAGTTGATGTGTTATAGCTGGCGCGTTGCAGGCGATCAGAAATTGCTAGCCATGCTGAGTCTACAGGGGGAGCTTCTGCCAACATACGAAAAAACCCTTTCTGATCTAGTTGACGAAGTGTGGCATATAATTGATGACCATATTCGATTGGATCAGCCGGCATTAAAAAAAGATGAATGTTTTCATTTGCAGCTTGGGAAAGATAATCGGAATCAGACCAAACAATTAGAGCAATTCGTAACCCATTTTTATTCAATTGCTGTGCACGTTGTTGAATTGATTCGGTAGGCCACACTTCGATAGGTGTTGCAGGAGCGTAATGAGAGGATAGATTACCCGGAGTCCGTAAAGCTATATCTTGATTTCCTTTCAAGACGATTTTTTGTTTTAGTACATCTTCAAGTGATGCTATGGGGATACCGCCGGGGCGTAAAAGAATGGCTGTTGAATTATAAAAACTGATAATGGTACTTTCCAAGCCAACTTTGCAAGTGCCTCCGTCCAAAACCATGCTCACTTTATTGCCAAATTCTTCATATACATGATTTGCCGAAGTAGGACTTAATCTGCCAAAGCGATTTGCTGAAGGTGCGACAAGCGCTCTATTTCTACCAAGTGCTCTTAGTAGAGCAAGTGCAATCGGATGATCAGGAATACGTAAGCCGACAGTATTTTGGCCACCCGTTACACTAAGTGGTACATGTGAGCTTCTGGGCAGAATTAGGGTAAGAGGTCCTGGCCAGAAATGCTCAGCTAATTGCCAGGCTGAATCAGGTACATCAGTTGCCCAATATTCTAATTGATTCATTTCTGCGAAATGAACTATAAGAGGATGATTAATAGGGCGTCCTTTTATTTCATAAACTCGATTTATTGCTGAAGGATTAGCGATGTCTGCTCCGAGCCCATAAACAGTCTCTGTAGGAAAAGCTACATTTTTGCCAGCCTTTAAAAGAGTAACAGCCGCAGCAATTTTATCATTAAGCGTAAGCAATGGTTCCCTATCATTCATACTTTTGATAGATAAATATACAAAAACAAAAGTTATGTTTTATCTTTATATTGTTAGTTTTAGATTTTGACAATAGATTTTGATTAATTAATTCAGTATCGATGAAGTCACTACTTTAATATGAATATGATATGTAGAGAGATTATATTTTTTTCTATTCAATATCAAATACAACAGATTCAGGCTATAGGCTATAGTTTCTAAGTAGTCTTAGTAAATTTATTGTAAGTTAAGAGTGCTCGCAGATAATTAAAGTTTGCAAAAAATATCTCATATTCTAAATGATTTTGCATAATTTCAAAATTAAGACATTCATTTTGTCGAATAGTGTTCAAAAAATGAATTCGATAGAATAATAAATTTTAAATTCTGGAAGAATAATCTATCGTTCACCCAAACTATTGAAGCAGTGATAGATTTTATTTTTTGCTGAAATCCCCTGCTATAAATATGGAAAAACTACTTGACTAAAATGATGAAGGTGACTAGCCTGTAGAGTGTAGCCAG